>CALXME010000001.1 GCA_944389395.1 uncultured Clostridia bacterium
TTCATTGTAACACTTGATACTGATAAACTGATTGGTACAGTAGGATTAGAAAATTATGATGGTATTAATAGAACAGCAACACTTGGAATTTTTATAGGAGATAAAGAATATAGAAGTCAAGGTTATGGAGCAGAAGCAATTAAACTTATATTAGACTATGGATTTAATTATCTAAATTTAAACAATATCAAACTAGATTTGATGAGTTTTAATGAAAGAGCCTTAAAATGCTATCAAAAGTGTGGTTTTAAAGAATATGGAAGAAGAAGAAAATGTAAGTTTATCAATGGAAAATATTATGATAGTATTGAAATGGATATTTTAGCAGAAGAATTTAAAGAAAGCTACATTAAAAACAAAAATCAATAATGGAGATGAGAAAAATGAAAATTGAAGTACCAAAAATGACAGACTACATAGAAATAAATAATTTAGCAAAGCAAGTTCATAGAATACATGTAAAATGGAGACCAGATTTATATTTAGATATAGATGAAGTAATAAAAAAAGAGGATTTAAAAGAAAAGATACAATCAAATGAAATAATTGTAGCTAAAATGCAAAATAATATTGTAGGATATGTTACATTTAATATTCAAGAAAAAAATAATCCTATTATGAGATATAGAAAGCAATTGCAAATTGAAGCAATATGTGTGGATGAAAATAATAGATGTAAAGGTATAGGTACAGAATTATTAAAACATCTAAAAAATATTGCAAAAGAAAAGAATTGTACAGATATGTATTTAACAGTAAACAAAGAAAATATAAATGCTATAAAAGTATATGAAAAATTTGGATTTAAGGTAAAAAGTATAGCATATTCAATGCAAATATAAGCAAGATATTTCGAAGATAACCTAATCTGCTCCATAGCTAATATATATGGAGTGTTTTGGGTAAAAAATTTTCAAAATATAAAATAAAGATAAGTATAATTTTAGATAGAAATGTATTTTCTATCTATTTTTTTGTAAGTAATACGTTTTAGGATAAGTTTTTATTAAAAAACATAAAAAATTAAAAAATTTTTTAAAATTTGTCCGATTTATATAAATTTGAGCGGACTTTAATATATAGAGGTGGTTAAAATGGACAAATTATCAGAATCATAAATAAAATCAAAATTCATAATATGTAGTATTACAAAAAAGACTGGAGGGAACAATAATGAATGAAGAAAAGGTTATATTTATTTATGATGAAACCAAAGAAAATATAGAAAGTAAGATTTTAAAACTATTCAAACAATTTTTAGAATTAGAAAATACTTGAATCAAGGGCTGACAAAAAGTATAGAGCACGTTATACTTATATTCAGTTAGGTATTTTTTCATATATTAATTTGTGGAAGGAAGATGATATATGGGAAAAACAGCAGCATACATTAGACTATCAAAGGAGGATGAGAAAAAAGGAGAAAGTGAAAGTATTACAAACCAAAGAGAATTAATAAAGAACTATGTAAATAAAAATGAACTTGGAGAATGTGAATTTTTTGTTGATGACGGATATAGTGGAGGCAATTTTGAAAGACCACAATTTAAAAAAATGATTGAAGAAATCCGGGAAAGGAAGAATAAATACAGTCATTACTAAAGATACATCTAGATTAGGTAGAGATTTTATAGAAACAAGCCATTATATGTTTAAATATTTTCCAGAACATAATATTAGATATATTGCAATATTAGAAAACTTTGATACATTAAATCCAAATGGTGTAGAAGATATGATACCATTTCAAACAATTGTTAATGATTGGTATTTGAAAGATATATCTAAAAAAATAAAAAGTGTAAGACAAAATAAAATGAAACAAGGACTATATATGGGGAGCACTGTTGCATATGGGTATAAACGTTCAAAAGAGAATAATTGTAAATTAGAAATTGATGAATATTCAAGTCAAATTGTAAAAGAAATTTTTAAATTAAGAATAGAAGGCTTGACTCCAACAATGATTGCTAGAAAGTTATCTGATGAAGGAATAGAACCACCATCAATTTATAATAAGAGAAATATTAAGAAAACTCATACAACTAATTTATGGGGATTATCCACTATAAATCAAATACTTTCAAATCCAATATATATAGGAAATTTAGTACAAAGAAAATTTGACAAAGTTAGTTATAAAAGTAAGAAAAAGATCAAACTAAATAAAGACTATTGGATAGTAATAGAAAATGCTGTAGAACCAATTATTAGTAAAGAAATTTTTGAAAAGGTTCAAGCAATGAAAAACAAAAATGTAGCTAATTGCAATAAAAAATATGATTATTTATTAAAAGGTCTGGCCCAGTGTGGAGATTGTGGTAGAACAATGACTGTTAGGAGAAGGAAAATCAAACGAAAATATAAAGAAGATAGTATTGAAATTTATTATTGCTGTACAAATAATATAAGATATAGAAATGGAGTTTGTAGTTTACATTATTTTAATGAGGAAAAATTGAATAAAATCGTTATGGACTATTTAAGAAATATATTAAAAAGATATTCTAATAAAGATAAAATGGAAACTATTTATCAAGAACAAAATAAAAATGTATTTAACCAAAAAGATTTTGAAAAAGAAAAAGAAACCTATATACAAAAAAGAAACATTTTAAAAAAAGCATTGAAAGATTTATATGTAGATAAAACCAATAATATTATTTCCGAAGTAGAGTTTGTAGAATTAAAACAAGATTTAGAAAAAGATAAAGATATTCTTGAAAATAAAATAAATGGGATTGAAAAACAAATAAAAAAAAATGAGCAAGAAGAGGAGAATAAGCAAGCGATGTTTGATAAAATAAATAAATTTTTAGAATTAAAAAATCCAAGTAAACAAATATTATTAGATTTAATTAAAAAAATTGAAATCATGGAAAATAAACAGGTTAAAGTTTTTTTGAATTTTAGTATAAAAAAGGCAAACGAAAATGAGTAAAATTAATTGTGCATATATAAGATTATCTGAAGAAGATGATAAGAATATATATTCAGAAAGTATATTAAATCAAATTGCATTAATAGAAGAATATGCAAAAAAGGAACAAATTGAAATACATAAAAAATACATAGATGATGGCTTTTCAGGAATCAATTTTTCAAGACCTGCCTTTGAAGAAATGTTAAAAGAGATGGAAAAAGGAAATATTGAAACTATAATAACTAAAGACTTCTCAAGATTAGGTAGAGAATATATAGAAACAACCTATTATATTACAAGGTATTTTCCTAAGCACAATATACGATATATTGCTATTAATGAAAATTACGATAGTAACAAGAATAAGAATGATGTAGATGAAGTTATGATTGGAATTAAAGGGATTATGAATGACAGATATATAAAAGAAACATCAAAAAAAATACAAGAAGTAAAAAAACAAGAAACTGAGCAATGCTATTATATGGGATTTATAGCACCATACGGATACAAAAAAATAAAAGAGGACAATGGAAAAATAACATTAATTCCTGATGAAAAAGTTAAAAATATAATACAAAGAATATTTGAAGAAATTGCAAAAGGGAATACAAGAAATCAAGTAGCTCAAAACTTAAATAAAGAGAAAATACTTTCACCTATGCAGTATCTAGAAATGACAAAATCAAAGAATAAAATTTATTATGATAAGTGGTCTTCAGGCATTATTTATAGAATAATTAGAAATCAAATTTATATTGGTAATACATATAAAAGAAAATCAAGCAAAAAAAATTACAGACAAAAGAAAAGAGATTATATAGCCCAATCTAAAAGAGATATTATATTAAATACACATCCAGCAATTATTAGTAAAGAATTGTATAAAAAAGCTAATGAAAAAATAAAAATAAATAATGAAAAAAATAATAGAAAAAAAGAATATCATGGAAGGCTTGAAGGTATCGTGAAGTGTGGAGAATGTGGCGAATTTATGAAAGTAAGTGGTAGAAAAAGAGAAAATAATAAAATTACATTTAGTCTATATTGCTCAAATGGAAAAAATAAAAACAAGGATTGTAACAATACACATATAATATCTACAAAAAAAATAGAAGATATAATTTACTTCAAATTGAATGAAATTATAAATAGCAAAATAACCGAAGATTATATTATCAAAAATGTAACTAAATATAGTGTGAATTTAAAGAAATATAAACAACAGAAAGAATATTTAAATAAACAGATTGAGAAAAATAAAATACAAATAAAAAAGCTATATTTAAATAAAACAAATAATGTTATAACAGTAGATGAATTCATAAAACAAAGAGAGAGTTTAAATAAGCAAATAGAAATTTATGAAAGACAAAAGGAAGAATTAACTAAAGAAATAACATATGAAAAAAATAAAAATGAAATAATAGAAATTTTTAAAGAATTTAAAACTAAAGACAATTTAATGAATTATTTAGATGAAATAGTAAATGAAGTAATTTTTAATAAAGATAAAACATTAGAAATTAGATTTGACTTTTGTATATAAATTAATTTTTTAAATGTATAGTCTATTGGTATAGTAAAGAAATTTAAAACTATCTCCCAAAAATGTGAAAATATGCTTATAATTATCTCCAAAAAACGTGTAAAAATATTTAAAAACATCTCCAAAAAACGTGAAAATATTTGACTATTTAAATAAAAAAGGTGTATAATATATGTATAATACACAATTTTGATTGCATTTAGAATAAAAAATTTAATGGAAAGGACAAGATTTTATGAAAAGAAAAATATATAATGAATTATTAAAGTGGAAGGAAACTTCAATTGATACTCCATTAATGGTTATTGGTGCAAGGCAAATAGGAAAAACATATATCATAAACGAATTTTGTAAAAACGAATTTAAAAATTATATTTATATAAACTTATTAGATAATCCAAAAATTGTAGAATTATTCGAACAATCAATATCTACTGAGGAAAAATTCACTCAGTTACAATGGATATTAAATACTGATATAGATTTAAATTCCACAATCATATTTTTTGATGAAATTCAGTTAAGCGAAAAACTAATAAGTAATCTAAAATATTTTTGTGAATCTGACAAACCATATAAAATAATATGTGCTGGAAGTTTGCTAGGAGTAAAAATAAATCGTTTCCACACATCTTTTCCAGTAGGGAAGGTAAGAATGATTTATATGTATCCTATGGATTTTGAAGAATTTCTAATGGCAACATCTATTAATGGAATTATAGACGAAATATATAAATGTTATCACAATATGGAGCCAATAAGTGAGCCATTACATGAAAAACTATTAAAACTATATAGGCTATATCTATGTATTGGAGGTATGCCACAAGCTGTAGAGAATATTGTAGAGGTAAATCAAGATATATTCAAATTTGATAAAGAAATTATCCAAAATATAATTGAATCTTATCTAAATGACATGAATCAATATATATTTAATAATACTGAGAAATCAAGAATAGAAGCAATATATAAATCAATACCATCACAACTTGGAAATGCAAGTAACAAATTTCAATATAGCAAAATAAATTCAAATGCAAGAAGTAGAGATTACGAAACTTCATTACAATGGCTTCTTTCAAGTACGATGGTATATAAATGTAATTTGCTTAAAACAATTCAAATTCCTCCAAAAGCATATTGTGATGAAGAATATTTTAAATTATATTTAAGTGATGTTGGATTGTTAACTTCATTACTAGAAATTAATTATACTGATATTCTTTTAGATAATGATTTTATATATAAAGGAAATATTGCTGAAAATTATGTGGCTCAAACATTTGTAAGGAATGGAATTAGTTTGTATTATTGGAAATCCAAAAGTGATGCAGAGGTAGATTTTATCTTATATAATGAAGATGGATTAATACCAGTAGAAGTAAAAGCATCAGATAATGTAATGTCAAAAAGTTTAAATATCTATGTTAAACAATATAATCCAAAATATGCTATCAGAATTTCTACTAAAAATTTTGGATTTATGAATAATATAAAATCTATACCATTATATGCAACATTTTTAATAAATTAGTTTACTAACCTACAGTCAGCAGATGGAGATAGAAAATATAGTGAAAAATCATATAGATATTATAAAAAATTAGGTTTAAATGCCATTGTAAAAAACATACCAGAATATAAACAGCCAAAGGTAGTGTATCAATTATTAAAAATATACAAACCAGATATTTTAGTAGTAACTGGACATGATGCCATTTTGAAAAGAGGAATGAACTATCATGACATTTATAACTACCGAAATTCAAAATATTTTATAGAAACAGTTAAAGAAGCCAGAAAATATGACAAAGAAAATGATAAACAATTAGTTATTTTTGCACGGTGCTTGTCAAAGTTATTTTGAAGCTCTTATTTCTGCTGGTGCAAATTTTGCTTCATCGCCAGCTAGAATTTTAATAGATTTTTTAGACCCATTAATTGTAGCAGAAAAAATTGCTTTTACGGAAAGGTATAAATATATTACAATTGATGATATTGCAAGGGAATTAAGAGATGGAAAAAATGGTGTTAGTGGAGGAGGTGCTAACGGAAAAATGATAAAAATTCTAGAATAGTCAGAAAAGAAGCAAGTAAAAATAAACCAATTTCACATATCTGTAACACAATTGTAACACAATTGTAATCTTGCAACTAAAACACATGAAAATACTTGAAAATGGCGAAGTACAGACTATATACACAAACATACATTTTTTGACAATTTGCGCCAATAATGTTATAATCAAGCCATCTTAAGGGAGTAGGTGATGGTATGATTTGTAGAAGTGATATAGCAAATCTAAAAACAGACATCTTAGAGAAAGTAGGGCAAAAGATAATTGTAAAAGGTTCTTTAGGAAGAAGTAAAGCCTTTGAGAAGGAAGCTACTATAGAAAAAGCATATCCTAATATTTTTGTTGTAAGATATGAAGAAAATAATAGAAATGTAACATATAGTTATACAGATGTATTAACTAGGACAGTTGAAGTAGAGGTTTTTGATGGAGAAGCATATAGCCCATTAATTCCTCCACCAGTTGAAACCAAAAGGAAAAAAGTAACATTAATGTAGAATAGAGAGAAATCTCTATTTTTTTTAATCTTAAATTTATTAAAAAACGAGAAAAGGTTCTAGTTACAAAAACACCTTCATATATTGTATAAAGATAAATGAAGGAGGTAAAAAGATGGTTGTAGAAACAGAAAAAGAAAGCATCAATATTAATAAATTAGTAGAAACAAAAAAAGAATTCATCATGGTAGAAGGAGAGATGATAGTACCAGATTCTAAACCAGATATTTTGAATACAATTTGTACAAGTGGTATGGTGTGTATTTACAAAAAGGAAGTATCAACAGATAAAGTAAAAATAGATGGTAATATTAATGCTTATATTATGTATTTATCAGAAGATGCACAAGATAGAGTAAGAGGAATTAATACTAGTCTAGATTTTTCTGAAAGTATTACAGTTCCTAATGTACAAGAGGGAATGGAATGTCAATTAGAAGCAACTTTAAGTAGAATCGAATGTAAAATAATCAACGAAAGGAAAATAGGAATTAAAGCAAGCTTAGAAATACAGATGAAAATATATTCTAATGAAGTTGTAGAAATGATAAATAATATTGTTAATGCAGATGAAATCCAGATGCTAAAAGAAGAATTTACAGTCAATTCTTTAGTTGGAACAGGAAGTACGCGAATAGATGCAAAGGAAACAATCGCAATTAACAATATTGACAATTTGGCAGAAATCTTAAAAGTAAATATGGAAATCGGAAATAAAGATATTAAAATGAGTTATAATAAAATTTTGACAAAAGCAGAAGCAAATGTGAAAATTTTATATCTGACAGAAGATAATAGGATTAATTCTGCAAATGCCAAGATACCAATTGTTGGATTTATTGATATACCAGATGTGAATGAAAGTAACATTTGTGATGTTACTTATGAAATTAGAAATGTTATTTTAAAACCAAATCCAATAGAAGAACATTCTATTTATATGGAAATACAAGTAGGAATTAGTAGTGTTGTATATGAGGAAAAACAAATTCAAATGATTCAAGATTTTTATAGTACATGTGAAAATTTGACTTGTAATAAAAAACAAATTACTACTATTACAGGAAAACAAAATAGAAAAGAAATGAAGCAAATTAGAGAAAAAATAAGATTAGATGGAATAGAAAATCAAACTATGCTAGATGTTGATATCATTCCAAATATTACAAAAGAAACAGCTTTAGATTCTAAGATAATCTATGAAGGTGAAATAAAACTTAGATTTATGTTTATAGATGCAACTTTACAAATTAATAACAAAGATGGAACTATTCCTTTTGAATTCGTAGTAGATGGCTTAGAAGGGGGAGAAAATAGGAATATTAATACGAAATATGAGATATTGAATCATGATTTCATTATTCAAAATGGAGGCGAAATTGCAACAAATATAGATATGTTGATGGATATAGATTCTTACCAAGACACTAGATTTAGTGTAATGGATGAAATACAGTCAAATGGAGAAAGAGAAGCTCAAGATTATAGTATTATACTTTATATTGTAAAAAAAGGCGATACCTTGTGGAGCATAGCAAAAGAATTTGGAAGTACCATAGATGATATTGTTAGAACAAATGGAATAGAAAATCCGAATATTATTATGCCAGGACAAAAGTTATTTATTCCAAGATATGTAAAAGTGAGTGTTAGTAGTAAAGAAGCTCCTATGATAAGTAATGCATAAAATTTATTCTAGACCTAGAATAAAACTTCCAAAGATATCTATTAAGGGTGTCCCGCCAGAGGTTTTAAAAAAGAGAAGAAAAGTTGTTGAGATTATAGTTGTTTTAATTATTGCATTTAGTGTTGTTAAATTAATACTAGATGCAGTGTTGCCTATTTTTAATACTTTGTGTGAAAATCGTGCTAAATCTATTGCGACAATAATCTCTAATGAACAAGCAACAATTGTTATGACAGAGCATAGCTATGCTCAGTTGTTTACAATCGAAAAAGATAATAATGGAAATGTGGTTATGATAAAAGCAAATGTTGTTCCTATTAATGAGATTATATCTGATGTTGCTAATAAAATACAAGAACAGATAGACCAAAGAGGAAGAGAAGATGTAGAAATTGCATTAGGAAGTTTTACAGGATTTAAGTTGTTGGCAGGAAGAGGACCAGGAATAAAAATAAGGATATCTTCTATTGGAAATGTAGAAACAGACTTAAGAAGCGAATTTACTTCTCAGGGAATTAATCAAACATTGCATCGTGTGTATTTACAAGTAAAATGTAGAGTTAGTATTTTAACACCTTTTAATGATATAGAACAAGAAATTACAAATCAAGTATTATTAGCAGAAAATGTGATTGTGGGAAATCTTCCATCTACTTACTATAATTTGGAAGGTTTAAATGGAAAAAGTGATGCTTTAGAAGTAATCGAATAATTGCTAATAAAGTTGAAAAGGAAGAAAATAATATAAAAAACTCGGATGTCTTAGAACTTCCGAGTTTTGATAAATTTTATCTTTTTGAAAATTGTGGAGCTTTTCTTGCTTTTTTAAGACCATATTTCTTTCTTTCTTTCATTCTTGGGTCCCTAGTTAAGAATCCATTTGATTTTAATGCTGGTCTATATTCATTATTTGCTTCATTTAAAGCTCTAGCAATACCATGTCTGATTGCTCCTGCTTGACCTGTAAATCCGCCACCTTTAACAGTTGCGATAACATCATATTTAGCAGTTGTATTTGTTACTGTAAGTGGTTGTCTAACGATAACTTTTAAAGTTTCTAGACCGAAAAATTCATCAATATCTTTACCATTGATTGTAATTTTTCCAGTACCTTCTACAAGTCTTACTCTAGCTACAGAAGATTTTCTTCTTCCTGTACCATAGAAAATAATATTATCTTTTTTAGCCATCTTATTTTACCTCCCATATTTCTGGTTTTTGTGCTTGATTTTCATGTTCTGCTCCTGCATATACTCTTAATTTTTTTAGACTTTGTCTACCTAATGAATTATGAGGTAACATTCCTTTGATAGCTAACATCATAGCTTTTTCAGGATTTTTTTCAAGCATAACTTTGGCTGGAACTTCTTTCATTCCTCCAATATAACCTGAATGATGTCTGTAAATTTTTTGATTTAATTTATTTCCTGTTAAAACGACATCTTTACAATTAATAATAATAACATGATCACCTGTATCTACATTAGGTGTATATGTTGGTTTGTGTTTTCCTCTCAATAATTTTGCGGCTTCAGTTGCTACTCTTCCTAGAGGTTTATTGCTTGCATCAATGATGTACCATTTGCTTTCAACTTCAGCTTTTTTTGCACTATATGTAGTATTATTCATGGTAATAATTACCCTCCTATTTCTTATTTATATTTATATGATATGTTTTATTTTAAAACCACCGGGGAGAAGTCCTAAAATTAAAACATATTTTAACATAATTTAATTGCATGAAATATTTTATTACAAAAGCCTGAAAATGTCAATGGTTTGTGCAAAATTTAATAAAATTTTTGAAACTCTTGAATAATTTAGTAATTAAAATTATAATAATAAAGTACAATTAATAAAAGGGATTAGAAATAAGGAGTGATAAAATGATAAAAGAAGCCATAACAAAAAGAACACCAAAAAAAGAATCCTTTATGCAAGGTGTAGCAACATTGATGTTTTCACAGGTGTTAATAAAATTGTTAGGTTTAATATATACATTATATTTGACAAACAGAGAAGGCTTTGGGGATAAAGGTAATGGAATAGTTGCAGCAGGATATCAAATTTATGCAATGTTACTTACCATATCTTCTATAGGAGTACCTAATGCTATTTCCAAGTTAGTATCTGAAAGAGTAGCTTTGCGGAGATCATAAAGGAGCTTATCGAATTTTTAAAATAGCATTTGCAACTTTTGCAATAATTGGACTTGTAGGAAGTTTGATGTTGTTTTTGGGAGCGGGATTAATTGCAAAGGTATGGCTACAAATACCAGAAGCAGAAATGACTTTAGTAGCACTTTCACCAGCTATTTTCTTTGTAGCTATTTCATCTGTTATGAGAGGATATTTTAATGCTAGACAAAACATCAAAGCAACTGCAAAATCACAGACAATAGAACAAGTATTTAAAACAGCTCTTACTGTTATTTTAGTAGAAATTGTAGCTATTATTTCTCATGCATCTACAGAATGGATGGCAGGTGGAGCAACCCTTGCTACTACTCTTGCTACTTTTGCAGGTTTTGGATATTTGTATTTGTTTTTTAAGACAAAAAGAAGAGAAATAGCAAGAGAAATAAAATCTACCGTAAATTATAAATACGAAAGAGTAAAAACAATTATCAAAAAAATATTATTAGTATCTATTCCAATTGCATTAACTGCCATCATGTCTTCTTTAAATAAAAATATTGATTCTTTTACAGTTGTTAGAAGTTTGAAAGAATTTTTACCAGAAGCAGAAGCAATTACTCAATATGGTATATTAGGTGGAAAAGTAGATACTTTAACGAGTTTGCCATTATCAATAAATGTCGCTTTTTCTACGGCATTAGTTCCAGCTATATCAGCAGCTAAAGCAAAACATGATAAAAAGACAATTACCAAAAGAACATCATTTTCTTTATTGACATCTATGTTAATTGGACTTCCATGTACAGTAGGAATGTTTATTTTTGCAGGACCTATCTTAAATTTATTATTTCCAAATGCAAGTGCAGGAGAAATAATCTTACAAATTAGTTCTCTTACTATTATATTTACCATATTAGACCAGACCATAAATGGTGCATTACAAGGATATGGAAAATTGTTGATTCCAACATTATCAATGGGATGTCGGGGTATTAGTTAAATTGATTTTAAATTTAATTTTAGTACCTATTCCATCTATTGGAGTAAATGGTGCTGCTTGGGCATCAGTAGCATGTCATGTAGTTGCATTTAGTATTGCTTTCACAGCTTTGCGTAAAAATATTAAATTAAATTTAACATTTTCAAAATTTGTAATAAAACCAATTTTGGCAACTGCAATAATGGGAATTTGTTCTTATTTTATTTATTTAACACTTTGTAGTATAATTGCTGTAAAATTGGCTACAATAGTAGCAATAGTTTCAGCCATTATTCTATATACTTTAGCAATTATTGCATTAAAGGTGTTTTCAAAAGAAGAATTACTAATGATACCTTATGGGACTAAAATTTGTAGTGTATTGGAGAAGATGAAAATATATTAATTTTTGCAGATAATTTATAAAAAAAAGAAGGATTTTGTGGATTTTTGGCGAATAAACTTAATTAGTAGTACATTATTACCAGTATTTAAGGGAATAAAGTACATAACATTCAATCTTATAGGAGGTAATTTAAATGAACAAAGCTGAATTAATCGCAGCAATAGCTGCAAAAACAGGAGACACAAAAAAAGCAGCTGAAGCATCAGTAAACGCTTTTGTTGAAGTTGTAACAGATGCACTAAAAAAAGGAGACAAAGTTCAATTAGTTGGATTTGGATCTTTTGAAGTTAGAAAAAGAGCAGCTAGAAAAGGAAGAAACCCACAAACTAAAGAAGAAATCAAAATACCTGCATCAAAAGCTCCAGTTTTCAAAGCTGGTAAAGCATTAAAAGATTTAGTAAACAAAAAATAGTAAATTAAAAAAATATATAGATATATGATTAGAGATAGGGACCAAGTTTGGTTCCTTTTTTTGTTATTATATTATATGAAATGTAATTTCGAATAATGTAAAAGAGAAACAGAAGCTCATAAATGTGATTATATTTTTTTTTGACTAAAAACTTTACAGTATATTTCAAAAATGTTATAATTTGGCAAAAGGGTGAAAAAAATGTCAAAAAAATATTTAGAAAAAAATGTACTAGAAGCAGCAAAAGACAGATTAAGAATTATGTTTGAAAATTTTGAGCATATTTATTTTAGTGTTAGTGGTGGAAAAGATAGTTCTGTTATGGTTCAATTAGCTAATATGATAGCTAAAGAGTTAAATAAAAAATTTGATGTCTTATATATTGATTTAGAAGCACAATATAGTCATACTATTGCTCATATTGAAGAATTAAAAAAATTATCTCAGATTAATGATTTTTATCATATTGCTTTACCAATGGCATTGAGAAATGCTATATCTGTATTACAACCTAAATGGATTTGTTGGGAAGAAGAAAGTAAACATTTATGGGTAAGAGATATGCCTAAAGATAGCATAAATATCCATAATTGTCCTTTTGAATGGTTTAAAAAAGGAGAAGAATTCGAGGAATTTATTGTTCAATTTGCACAATGGTATTTAGAAAAATATCCAGGAAAAGTAGCTTGTGGTATTGGAATTCGAACAGATGAAAGTTTAAATCGTTTTAGAACAATTGCATTTCAAGATAAGAAAATAGCTTTTGATGGACATCCTTGGACAACAAAGTTAAAAGTAAGTGAAAAACATATTGATGTTTATAATTTTTATCCTATTTATGATTGGACAGCAGAAGATATTTGGGGAGCTGTTAGCCAATTAGATTTAAAATTCAATCAAATTTATGAGTTGATGTATAAAAACGGTGTTAGTATTTATGAGCAAAGACTTTGCCAGCCTTATGGAGATGATCAAAAAAATGGATTAAATCAATATAAAGCTTTGGAGTATGATACATGGACTAAGATTTTAAACCGTGTTAATGGCGTTAATTTTGGAAATATCTATTGTAAGACAACTGCATTAGGAAATATCAAATCTTGTAAACCAGATTTTATGAGTTGGCAACAATATGCCATATTTTTATTAGAAAGTATAGGAATTTATAATAATGAATTAATGTGGCACTATTATAGGAAAATTAAGAAATTTATGATTTGGTATAAAAATAAATATCATGTGGATGTACAAGATATTCCAGATACAGCAGAATGTAAATTAGAAAATCAAAAAAAAGCTATTTCTTGGAGAAGAATTGCAAGAGCCATTGAGAAAAATGATTTTTATTTAAAACGATTATCTTTTGCACAAACGAAAACAGATGATCAAGAATTACAGAAACTAATTCACAAATGGGATAATTTGTTGAACAAAAATACAATAACAGATGATAAGACATTGCAAAAAGTAATACAAGAACAATGTAGTTAAAGGGGGATTTGTAAAATGGTAGTAAGAGCAACCAATCAAGACGAAGATTTTTATACATATATGGGAAAATTTTTTGGTTCAAGAGTAGTTGAAAGACAAACAAATGATAGATTATATGATGATAATGATAAATTATGGTATATCTATTTAGATGATAAAAAACCAATGGCATTTGTTTCAGTAGCAAAAAATATAATTAAAAATGTTTATACTATTCGAGAAGAATATTTAGAAGAAATTTTAGAAAGAATCAAAAAAGAAAATAAAATAACTTATAGCATTGTGACAAATGCATATATAGATGTTTATGAAAGATGTGGGTTTAAGATAGATAAATCCCATAGTTATAAGAATTTTGTAACAATTTATTTATAAAAAATAATGGAAAAGTATAGCTGTGTATAGAAGCAACTTACTTTTTAAGAGAGGACGATAAGAATGAGTGAGATAGAATTTCCAGTATTAAATGTAAAAATGGTAGATATTGATAAAGTAGTAGCAAATGACTATAACCCAAATAAAGTAGCTCCACCTGAAATGGAATTGCTACGACATTCAATAGAAGAGGATGGATATACACAACCAATTGTTACTTATTATGATAAGAAAAAAGATATCTATATTGTAGTAGATGGTTTCCACAGATATCGATGTGCAAAAGAATATTTCCATTTAAAGCAAATACCAATTGTTACAATTGATAAAGATTTAGAAAACAGAATGGCAAGTACAATAAGACATAATAGGGCAAGAGGAACACATCAAATTGTAGATATGTCGCATATTGTATTAACTTTAACAGAAAATGGCTGGACAGAAGAGCAAATTTCTAAACATTTAGGAATGGAATTAGATGAAATTATTCGATTGAAACAAATTACAGGATTAAAAGATATGTTCGCAAATCACAAGTTTAGTAAGTCTTGGGAAGAATTTGAATATAATAGAAAAATGGAGAATCATGGATAAAAGAAAAGTTGGCATTAGTTTAGAGTCTATGGAGAGATAAACTCATAACTAATGCCAATTATTATTTAATATCTAATTTAATATGGATATCATGTAATTGTTCTCTTTTTACATTGCTTGGAGCTCCCATCATTAAATCTTGGGCTTTACTATTTAGTGGAAATGCAATTACTTCTCTGATGGAATCAGAATCAGTAAGTAACATTAACATTCTGTCAATACCAGGAGCAATTCCACTATGAGGTGGGGCACCGAATTGAAATGCTGTATATAAGGCACCAAATTTAGATTTTACTTCTTCTTCGGTATATCCTGCCATAGTAAAAGCTTTTAGCATAATATTAATGTCATGATTTCTAACAGCTCCAGAAGAAAGTTCTACACCATTACATACAATATCATACTGATAAGCTAAAATATCTAATGGATTTTGGGTTTCCAATGCTTTTAAACCACCTTGTGGCATAGAAAATGGGTTATGACTAAAGGTTAGTTTTCCATGGTCATCTAATTCAAACATTGGAAAATCTATAATCCAAGCAAAAGCAAATGTATTTTTATCAATTAAGTCTAATTTTTCTCCTAGTTTAGTTCTAATTTGACCGGCAAGTTCTGTTGCTCTTTTTTCATTATCTGCAATAAAGAAAATGGTGTCATCCTTTTCTAACTCTGCTATATCTAATAAGGTTTTCTTTAGTTCATTAGGAATGAATTTGTCAATGGGTCCTTTAAAACTTAAATCTTCTTGTACTTCAAGATATCCAAGTCCAGCCATTCCAATAGATGTAGCAAAACTAAGCATTTTTTCATGAAATCCTTTTGATAAATGTTTCTTTACTTTGATAGCTCTTACGGTTTTATCTATAAATGGTTTAAAAGTACATTTTTGAAAGAAATCAGATAAATCTATGATGAATAAAGGATTTCTTAAATCAGGTTTATCAGTACCATATTTGATTAGAGCTTCTTTATAGGAAATTCTAGGGAATGGGTATTGGACAATTTTTTTATCTGAAAACTCTTGAAAAGTATGATACATGACTGGTTCTATTGCTTGAAATACATCTTCTTGTGTGCTATATGCCATTTCCATATCTAATTGATAAAATTCTCCAGGAGCACGGTCTGACCTGGCGTCTTCATCTCTAAAGCATGGTGCAATTTGAAAATATTTATCAATCCCAGAAACCATTAGTAATTGTTTAAATTGTTGAGGTGCTTGTGGTAAGGCATAAAATTTTCCGGGATGAAGTCTACTTGGTACTAAGTAATCTCTTGCACCTTCTGGTGATGAACTGGTTAAAATAGGAGTTTGTACTTCTAAAAATCCTTGTGCAATCATTTCCTTTCTAAGAAATTGAAGTACTTTAGCTCTTAATATTAAATTGTTTTTTAGTCTATCATTTCTTAAATCTAAGAAGCGATATTGAAGTCTTAAATCTTCTCTAATTTCTTGATTGGTGTTTACCTCAAAGGGTAAATTTTGTGTCCTTTTTCCTAGTATTTTAATTTCTTCAATACGAATTTCTACTAATCCTGTTTTTAATTTAGGATTGATGGTTTCTTCATCTCTTTTTTTTACTTCTCCATATACACTAACAGAAGATTCTAAAGGGATATGAGAAGCAAAGTCAACATCTTCTGTTTTTCCAGAGGTAACTACTTGAGTAATTCCATACATATCTCTAATATCTAGAAATACAAGACCACCTAAATCACGAATGGTTTGAACAAAACCAGCTATTCTTACTTTTTTTCCAACATCTTCTAAGCTAATTTCATTACAATAATGTGTACGATATTCTTTCATACAAAAAACTCCTTTCTTATTTTGGGAGCATTTTTTATGAATAATACTAAACACAAAAAATGTCCCATTGCATATTTTATGCAGGGACGAAATTATTTTCCGCGGTGCCACCCAGCTTGAAAATCTTTCGATTTTCCACTTTATATGGTGGTTTAATAATAAACCAGTTTATTACTCCAATGTGTTTCGATAAATAGGTTGACCTTAAAGGGCTTTCAGCCGGTGACCCTTTTTCTCTTTCAGTAACATCTATTTTCTTTGCATTGTACAAGCGTAATATGTTTTTAATTGTTCTTTATTTTATATAGTATTTCTTGTTTTGTCAAGTGTTATGCAGAAATTTTATGTTTTTTAGGTTACTAGATAATTGTTTTCGTACGAGCTATTTTAATAAAAAATAAAAAAGAAATACACTTTTAATATTAGGATTTAATATTAAGAGTGTATTTTTAGATTAATTGTTTTTTAATACTATCTACTACAAAAGCACAGATTAAAAATTCAATTCCAAAAATAATGCTTAATTTAAATAAAGCAAGTCCGGTATGATATAAAATAGGTGTTGCTAAAAAAGAATCATAAATAAATAACATGAAAATGGAAAATATACATAAAATAAAGCAAAATTTTAATCCATGTTTCAAAATTTTGTAAGTTGTTTTATCAAAATTTTTATAACATTCTATTAATTTTTTTATTACCATATGTATTCACCTCATTTGTAACATTTATATTTATATCTTAACATGAACAATGATGAATAACAATGGTAATATCAGCCAAAATGGGTTTTTTGAAGTCTAAAAAAAATAAAAAAGATGATAATCTCTATCATCTTCTTAATTTATGCATATATGTATTAAGCCATAGCTGCATTTAGTTTTTTAGATAAATTAGATTTTTTTCTAGATGCTGTGTTTTTTACAATAACACCTTTAGTACAAGCTTGGTCGATTTTTTTAGTTGCTTGAGATAAAAGTACTTTTGCATCTTCAATTTTACCAGCAGATACTGCTTCTTCAAATTTTTTTACAGCAGATTTATATTCTGATTTTATCATATTATTTCTTAAAGTTTTTTTCTCTATTACTTTAACTCTTTTTTTAGCTGATTTAATATTTGGCATTTCCTAATGGCACCTCCTCTTAGTCTATATTACACTATAACATATGATATTTTAGCACATTTTTTTAGATTTGACAAGGGGAAATTTAGAAAATCCTTAAAAAACAGTAAAATAATTATTGTAATCTTATTAAAATTATGATATATTGAATGTTAGAATGAGGTGATAAAATGATAGCAATTGGAAGTGACCATGGAGGTTATCGATTAAAAGAAGAAATCAAAAAATATTTAGACGAAAAACAAATATCCTATATAGATTGTGGAACATATAGTGAAGAAAGGACAGACTATCCAATATATGCTAAAAAAGTTGCTCAAGAAATACAAGCTCAAAATGCAGATAAAGGAATTTTGGTTTGTCGTTCAGGTTATGGAATGACAGTAGTTGCTAATAAATTTAAAGGAATTAGGGCAGCTAGTATTTTTAATGAAGAGTCTGCTAAATTTGCAAAAGCAGATGATGATATTAATGTGATTACTTTAGGGGGAGATTATTTAACTGTTAATCAAGCTGTTTGTATTATAAGAAATTGGCTTGGAACAGAATTTAAAGGTGGAAAGTATGCAGAAAGATTAAAAATGGTGGAAGAAATCGAAAAAGAAAATATGAAATAAACTGGAGGAATCAATATGTGGGGAAATATTGCCATTGCTTTTCTGCTTGCTTTTATTGTGGCTTTTATGGCGACGCCATATACGATTCGTATAGCAGAAAAAGTAGGAGCTGTTGATATTCCTAAAGATAAAAGAAGAATGCATAAAAAAGCAATGCCTAAATTTGGAGGACCAGCAGTTATTTTAGGATTTTTAATATCTGTTATTTATTTATTGATTGTTATGAGTATGGAGCACACAATTAATTTATTTGGAATAGAACAGTATGGAAAACAGCTATTGGGTATGTTATTAGGAATTATAGTGATTAGTATTACTTGTATTATTGATGATATTATAACAATAAAACCACTTGTTAAATTAGCAGGACAAGTATTAGCAGCTATTATTGTGACTTTATTTGGAGTAAGGATAAATGAGATAACTTTACCATTTCTAGATACACCACAGTTGCAGGAAACTTTTTCAATTATTGTTACGATTGTTTGGATTGTGGGTGTAACAAATGCAATTAATTTAATAGATGGGTTAGATGGATTATCTTCAGGAATATCAGTAATTTCAGCAGTATCTTTGCTTATTATATTTGTGCTTAATGGTTCTCCTTTAATAGCGATTATTTTAGTTACAGCATTAGCAGGAGCATTAGTAGGGTTTTTACCATTTAATTTTGCACCAGCAAAAACTTTTATAGGAGATACAGGTTCTAATTTTTTAGGATTTTCACTTTCAATTATTTCTATTTTAGGAATGGCAAAAACCTATACAGTTGCAGTAATTGTGTTACCTTTAATTGTATTAGGATTACCTTTATTTGATACGATGTGGGCAATTATTAGAAGATTAGTAAAAGGAAAATCTATTAAAGCTATTTTCAAAGCAGATAAAGGACATTTACATCATAAATTAGTAGCAAGAGGGTTTAGCCCTAAACAAGCAGTTTTAATTTTATATGGTATTAGTGCTACTTTTGGAATATTTGCAGTTATTTTATTAGATAGTGGTATTTGGAAGGCATTATCTTTCTTGTTAATGGTAATTGTGGCACTAGCAATTGGATATAAGAACTTTAAAATGGAAAAAGTAGAATCACAAAGATATGAATGTATCGAGTGTAAATATATTTATAATCCTAAGTTTGGAAATGAAAAAGCAGGTATTAAACCAGGTACTTCTTTTGAGGATTTACCAGATGATTGGGTTTGCCCTGTTTGTGGAGAAGGGAAAGAAATGTTTGAGATACATGAGTAAAAGCAAAGATAAACTAGAAAGTTATAAAAAATATTCAAAAAAGCTTTCTAGTTTTTATATGAAAACATATAAATTTTATGTAAAATTTACACATAAAGAGAAATTGACTTTAGATGTGTATAGTGATATAATTTAAAGGTGTATAATGCAAAATATATAGTTTCTTAATAGAAAAAAATTGAGTTTTGGATTAATAAAGACTATTAAAATAAATAAGTAAAGGAGTAATTATGGTAAGTGTAATAATTCCAGCATATAATGAAGAGAAAAATATAAAAACAGTTATTGATTTATGCAAACAAAACGAAATTGTTAGCGAAATTATAGTTGTAAATAATTTATGTACAGATAGAACAGAAGAAATAGCAAGAGCTGAAGGAGCTAAAGTAGTTTGCTGTAATGAACAAGGTAAGGGTTATGCTATGGAAGTAGGAATAAAATATGCACAAAATGAAATTTTAGTATTTTTAGATGGCGATATTCCGGATTATTCTAATGATGTAATTAATAAGTTGGTAGAACCTATTTTAAAAAGAAATGTTGACTTTGTAAAGGCTACATTTGATAGAGAAGGTGGAAGAGTAACAGAATTAGTTGCTAAACCCTTATTAAAGTTATTGTTTCCTGATGTGAAATATGCACAACCATTAAGTGGAATGATTGCCGGAAAAAAATCCGTTTTTCAAAAAATAGAATTCGAAAAAGATTATGGTGTGGATATAGGAATTTTATTAGATATGATAAATTTGAAAGTAAATATAGAAGAAGTAAAAATCGGACAATTAAAAAATATTTCTAAAAGTTGGAAAGCTTTGGAAAAAATGTCTACTGAAGTAATGAAAGCAATTCTGAAAAGAGTAGATATTAATAAAATTAAGGAGATTAAGCAATAAAGATATGAATATATATGTTATCAGGCATGGACAAACAGATTATAATGTTAAAGGATTATTTCAGGGTCAAATAGATATACCATTAAATTTAGAAGGAATAAACCAAGCCAAAAAAATAGCTAATAAATTTAAAAATATAAAGGTAGATAAAATTTTTGTATCACCATTAACTAGAGCAAGGCAAACAGCTAATTTCATAAGTGAGATTACTAATGTAAATCCAATTATAGAACAAAGATTAGTGGAGAGAAACTTTGGAAAATTAGAAGGACATAAAAGTATTACAGATTTTGAGAGTAGAATTGATGAGTTTAATATAGAGAGAATAGAAGCAGTTGAAAAAAGAGTGAAAAATTTTTTGGAGAATTTGTTTAAAAATGATAATGATAAAGAAAATATTGTTATAGTAACACATGCAACTGTTATTCAAATTATTAATAAGTGTTTGGACTTAAATTATAATGAGCAAAATTTTACGGATTTTAAGCTAGAAAATGCAGGATGCAAATGTTATAAACTATAATCAAGGAGAAATCATTATGACAATTGAAGAGTGGGAAAAATTAGAATTAAATAGACTAACTAAAATTACAACACCAAAATTACACAAAATAGTTACTCATGAGAAAGATAAGTTAATAATTACATATATTATGGTATGGACTAAAGTTTGTGGCGGAAGTAAAATAATATTAGAATATGCTAATAGATTGGCTAAAAAAGGACATGAAATAAATATTGTTACATATGATGAAAAACCTAAATGGTTTTCATTATCTAATAAAGTAAAATTTATTAAAGTCCCAAGTAATGAGGATATAGTAAATTATATACCAGAATCAGATATTATTATACCAACTAGTTGGAAATGTATATACAAAGCTATAGAATCTAATAGTGGGGTTGTGGCCTTTTTCGAACAAGGAGGCTCCCATTTATCTGATGTAGAAAATTTATCAAAAGAGAAAAGAAATGTCGTAGCAGAAAGAATGAAATTACCACATTTTATATATACTGTTTCTGAATATTCAAGAGATAAATTGAAGGAACTTTATAATAGAGAGTCAAATGTTATTTATAATGCAATAGATGAGAATATATTTTATCCTAGATATAAAGAAAGAAATTCGTCAGAGATAACTATTACAATTATTGGTTCAGAGGATTTTAAGTTTAAAAACATAGAAGAAATATTAAAAGTTATTAGGGTGTTAAAGAAAAAATATCCTATAAAATTAAATTGGATAACACAAACAGAACCTAAAAAGAATAAAGAAAAACCTATCATAAATCCAAAACAAAGTCTAATAGGAGAGATTTTAAGAGATACAGATATATATATATGTAATTCGGAATATGAAACTTTTGGATTGCCAACTTTAGAAGCAATGGCATGTGGAGCAACTGTTATTACAACTGATACTGGAGGAATGAGAGATTTCGTTGTTGATGGGGAAAATGCGTTAGTAATAAAAAAACATAATAGTGAAGATATGTTGAAAAAAATGGAAATATTAATAAAAGATAGGAATTTATTGCAAAAACTTTCTAAAAAAGGAATAGAAACTGCAAAAAGATTTAGCTGGGATAGTTCTATTGAAAATATAGAAAGATATTATAAAGAAATAGCTAAATATAAATTAGACGGAAAATAATCACAGTTAAAGGAGATATTAATGAAAGATAAAATAATTAGATTATTAGCACATAATGGAAAAATATCAGTTATGTGTGCAGACACTACAAAATTAGTAGAAGAAGCAAGGAAAATTCATGACTTAAGCCCTGTTGTAACAGCAGCATTTGGCAGAATGTTAACAATAACAGTCATGATGGGTGCTGAAATGAAAAATGTAACAGACAAACTTACTGTACAAATAAAGGGAAATGGTCCTATACAAATGATGGTAGCAACTTGTAATAACAAACCAGAAGTAAAAGGATATGTGGTAAATCCACAAGTAGATATTCCATTAAATGAATTTGGAAAACTAGATGTAAGTGGAGCTGTTGGAGAACAAGGATATATTAATGTTATTAAAGATATTGGATTAAAAGAACCATACATTGGTATATCTCCATTGGTTTCAGGTGAGATAGCAGAAGACTTTGCTAATTACTTTGTAACATCAGAGCAAAGACAATCAGCAGTTGCATTAGGAGTATTGGTGGATAAAAATGGAGTAAGAGCAGCTGGAGGATATTTTATTAATCCTATGCCAGATGCAACAGAGGAAGATATATCAACAGTAGAACAAGCTATCTTTAAAGCTGGTGCTATGTCTAAAATGCTAGATGAAAAATTAAGCTTAGTAGAAATTGCTAAAAGAATTACAGGCGATGAAAATGTGGAAGTGATTGAAGATACTAGAGTTCCTATTTATCATTGTGATTGTTCTAAAGAACATATGGCTGAAGGTTTGATGACATTAGGAAAAGAGGAACTAAAAGATATGATTCAAACAGAGGGACATGCCAATTTGGAATGTCATTTTTGTAATAAAGAATATTATTTTTCAAAAGAAGAATTAGAAAAGATTTTAGAAGGATTAATGTAAGGCAATCTTTTCCATTCTTTTCATTCTTGACAAAATAGTAGATAAATCATATAATTGAGCAAAAATATGAAGAAAGAGGAGATAAAAATGGAAGAAAAAATATTTATTTTTGGACATAAAAATCCAGATACTGATTCTATATGTTCAGCTATGGTGAAAGAAAGATTTAATAGAAAATTAGGATATACAAAATGTTTTGCAACAAGATTAGGAAATGTAAATAAAGAAACACAATATGTTTTAGATTATTTGCATTTGGAAGCACCTGAAATGATTGAAGAAGTAAAAGAAGGTCAAGAGGTTATTTTAGTAGATCACAATGATTTTAGTCAAAGTGCAGATGGGATTGAAAATGCTAAAATAATAGGAGTAATAGACCATCATCGTATTGCTAATTTTAGGACAGCTGAACCTTTATATTATAATGCAAAACCTTATGGTTGTACAGCTACTATTTTATATAAAGAGTATCAACAAAGAAATTTAGAAATTAGTAAAGAAGAAGCTATTTTGATGGCTAGTAGCATTATTTCAGATACTTTATTATTAAAATCTCCAACTACAACTAAATGGGATAAACAAGTTTTAGAAGAATTAGCAAAAATAGGACAAATTGATATTCAACAATATGGATTAGAAATGTTAAAAGCAGGAACAGATTTAGATGATTTTACAGAAACTGAATTAATTAATTTGGATGCAAAAAGCTTAGAAAAAGATGGGAAAAAATTTGTGATTGCACAGGTTAATACAGTTAGTATAGAAGATGTTTTAAACAGGCAACAAGCTATTGAAACAGCAATGCAAGATAAAATACAAGCAGATAATTTAAGTCTATTTGTTTTTGCGATTACCGATATTTTGAATAGTAATTCAGAGATTATTGTTTTAGGTCAAAATGCAGATGAGATTATTCAAAAAGCTTTTGGAAAAACTTTAGAAAATCATAGAGCTTTTTTAGAAGGTGTTGTTTCTAGAAAAAAACAATTACTTCCTAATATTGATAAAAACATATAACGAAAAAAATCAAATCCTTTTTACGGATTTGACTTTTTTTTCGTTTTATAGTATACTAGGTACGTGCTACTTTTTGGAAAAATATAATATTTAAGGAGAAGATTGACAATGAAAAGTAAAATGAATATAAAAGGCATAATCATCATTGCTGTGATTACTGTCGTAAGTATGCTTTTTATAAATATGAGTTTTGCAGCTAATACTGGAAAAATTAATGTAGAAACTGCAAACTTAAGAAAAGAACCAAATGCAGATAGCATCATTTTAGAACAACTTTCTATCAATCAAGAAGTTGAAATATTAGAAAAATCCGGAGAATGGTATCAAGTTAAATATAATAATATAACAGGATTTTTAAGACAAGATTTAGTAACTGTAAGTGGAGATGAAACTAATACAACAACAGATACAAATCAGGTAAATACAGTGGCAGAAAATACAAATGTAGATACCAATACAACTATACAAAATTCTGCAACTGAAGAACAACTAAAAGAAGGAATCCAAAAAGGAATTTATGTAGTTTTAGAAAATACAAAATTAAAAATAGTACCATCTATTAATGCAACAGATATTATCGAAGTAAAAAAAGAAGAAGAGGTTAATGTAACAGAAATAATAAATGGATGGGTATGTATTGAAACAATGACAACAAAAGGATGGATAAGACAAGAAAAAATAAAATCTAAAGAAGAAATAGAAGAAGCTAAAAAAGAAGAACAAGAAAAAGCAACAGAAGAAGAAAAAACTGTAGCACAAGAAACAGTGTTAAAAACACAATATGTAAAGTCAGCATCTGTTAATTTAAGGGCAGAACCAAATACATCTTCAGAAATTGTAGCAAATGTAACTGTTAATACTTCAGTAGATGTTTATGAAGAAAAAGACGGATGGAGTAAAGTAAAAATAAAATCACTTACAAAAGAAGGATATATTTCCACTGCACTTTTATCAGATACAAAACAAGAAACATCTAGAGGAACAGAAGCAACAAGAAATAAGACACAAAAGTCAACAACACCAGTTGTAAACGAAACAACTACAACAACTACAACATCAGAAGGTGGAACATCAGTAGTAGCTAAAGCAAAGCAATATATTGGCTCTAGATATGTGTATGGAGGTTCTTCACCAAGTGGATTTGACTGTTCAGGATTTACTTCTTATGTGTATAAACAATTTGGAGTTAGTCTTAATAGAACAGCAGCTGGGCAATATAGTAATGGAACAGCTGTTAGTAAAACACAATTACAACCAGGTGATTTAGTAATGTTTGGTAAATCAGGAATTAATCATGTTGGAATTTATATAGGAGGAGGACAAATGGTGCATGCAGCTAATCCTTCTAGAGGGGTTACAACAGATACTATTAATTCAGGATATTATGCTAATAATTATGTAGGGGCAAGAAGAGTCATGTAACAACTAAAGAGGTGATACATATAAAAAGACCATTTTTAGTTGTAGTAATAGGATATATTACAGGTATTTTATGGGGGTTATACTTTAAAAAAAGTATAATCCTCTTTTATATTCCTATTATTGCAATATGTTTATTTTATCAAGTAATGAAAAAGAAGAAATCATCATTTAAATTATTTTCTATGAGAAGATATTTTAGATATTTCAAGCTTATTTTTTCTATCAAAATCATTTCTATTTTTATAATTAGTTCTATTATTTCAAATTTTATTGTTCTAGTTTTGAATCAAAAATATGAAAATATATCCAAAGATGAAGAAGAAATACAAAAAGTAGTGGTAGTAGTTGGAAGAAAAGAAGAAAAACAATATAAGGTGTCTTATCAAGTGAAATGGGATGATTTTTATGCTTATTTATATATGGATAAAAAGAAAGTTATAGAACTTGATATTGGTGACAAAGTAGAAGTGAGAGGGACTTTTCAAAAACCAAAAATAGTACGAAATGAAGGAGGATTTGACCAAACTTTGTTTTATAGGTCAAAAAAAATTTGCGGTGTTTTACAAGCAGAAGAAGTCCAGTTACTTTCACATGCAAATGGAAGAACTATTGAAAAATTAATTCAAGAGATAGTAGTTCAGATAGAAAACAAAATAGATATTTTACTAAATAAAGAACAATCTGCTTTGTTAAGAGGACTCCTATTAGGAGATACTAGTCAGATAGAAGAAGAACAGCAAAAAGCTTTTAGAATTAGTAATTTGACACATATTTTAGCTGTTTCAGGGATGCATATTGTTTATATTGTAATTGGCATTAACGGAATTTTATTAAGAGTATTAGGGAAAAACAAAACAAGATTAATTTTGATTGTATTTTTATTAATATATTCAGCTATTACTCGTTTTACACCATCTGTTTTAAGAGCTGTTTTTATGGCAATATGTTTGAATATATCTAAATTGTTACATAGAAAAAATGATACCATTAATACATTAGCTTTTTCGTTATGGCTTATTTTATTAGATAATCCTTATTCTATTATGAATATTGGATTACAGCTTTCTTATATGGGAACTATTGGGATTTTGTTTTTTCATTCTATTTTTCAAACTTTATTACAAGAAAAAGAAACAAAGAGTAAACAACAAAAGAAAAAAATTCAAGAAAATTTCATTATAGAAAAATTTAAAGAAATATTAATACCAATTTTAGCAGCACAAATAGTGATTTTGCCTATTTCGATTTTTTATTTTAATTCTTTTGGAATTTATTCTATCTTAGCAAATATTTTAATTAGCATTTTTGTTGGTCCTGTTATTATTTTAGGTTTTATTATGGTTACGGTTTCTTTTCTCTTTTTTCCACTTGCTAAAATGTTAGCTGTTTTTTTACAATTCGGATTAAATATTATTATAGGAATATCTGGAATAAGTCAATTGCCATTTGCTAATATATATTTTCCTACACCTAGTGTGGGACTTCTTATTATTTATTATGTTGTTATATTTGCCATCGGAGAATTATATTTGATATATCAAAACGATTTCCCAAATGGGACGCAAATACGTATCAAAAATATAATTGCCATGATAAAAATTCATATTCGAGAGCATTTTAAAAAATATAGAAATATTTCTATTGTATTAGTTATTTTTTGGGTACTATTTAGTAATTTACCCCAAAAGTTAGAAATACATTTTGTAGATGTAGGACAGGGGGATAGTACTTTTATTGAAACACCATTACATCACACTATTTTGATTGATGGAGGGGGAAGCGAATTTTCTAATTTTGATGTTGGTAAAAATACATTATTACCTTACATATTAGATAAAGGATATAATAAAATAGATTATGTTTTTATTAGTCATTTTGACCAAGACCATGTTCGGTCGGACTGTTGACTATAATGCAAGAAATTGCAATAAAAAATATTATGATAGGCAAGCAGTCAGAAGATTCAGAAAATTATCAAGAATTTTTAAAAATAGTGAAGGAAAAGAAAATAAAAGTGAATTTATTAGAAGCAGGACAGAGAGTAAATATCGAAAAAAATCTGTATTTTGATGTATTGTGGCCAAATTCTGATAAGACTATTTCTGAAGAAGCGTTGAATAATAATTCATTAGTTTGTAAAATGAACTATCAAAATTTTAGCATGCTCTTTACAGGAGATATCGAGAAAATAGCAGAACAAGAAATATTAAAATTATATCGAGATAATTTAGAATTGCTAAATTCAACTGTTTTGAAAGTAGCTCATCATGGTTCTAAAACTTCTTCTAGTATAGATTTTTTAAATGCTATTAAACCTAGAGTTGCTTTTATTGGTGTTGGAAAAAATAATCGTTTTGGTCATCCTAATAAGGAAGTTATAGATAGATTAGAGAGCCTAGGAGTTGGAATTTATAGGACAGATGAAAATGGAGAAATTCATCTTATAGTAGATGATATGTATAAAATAAAGTCTACAATTTGCGACTAAAAACAGTTGCAAATACATGAAAGGAGTGATATAATAAATTGAGTAAATTACAAAAAGATATAAAAAGACTGCAATCAAAACAAAAAGATTTTACATATGATGAGTTAAAGAAAATATTAAATAATTTTGGTTTTACTGAGAATACTAAAGGAAAGACATCTGGGTCTAGGGTGGTATTTGAAAATAGGGAACTCAATAAGAAAATGGAGTTACATAGACCTCATCCTAATAATATTTTAAAGATGTATCAGATTAAGGAGATTTTGAGTTTGTTAAAAGAATGGAGGATTTTGTGATGAATAATATAATGAAATATAAGGGGTATTGGGCAGAAATAAAATATAGTGATGAAGATGAGTGCTTTTATGGAATTGTAGAAGGTTTAAAAAATTCTTCAATATCCTTTGAAGGGACTACGGTAAAAGAATTAAAAAAGGATTTTAAAGATGCTATTGATTATCATTTACAGTACTGTAAAGAGCATAATGAAGAACCTGAAAAACAGTGTAAGGGTTCGCTAAATGTTAGGTTAGGGGTTGAACTTCATAATAAAGCTAGAATGAAATCTATTGAAAAAAACATATCAATTAATGAATTAATAAAAGATGCGATTGTTCTATATTTAAAAATGAATTAGAGTCTAGTATAATTTTAGAAAATCATGGTAATACTATAAAAAAATGACAAAAGGAGTGTTTTGTGAAAAATGAATAAAGTAATAGTAGCCATGATTTGCATTATTGTAATAATAGGTGCCATTTTAACAGGAATTTTTTTATTTCAACCAAAAGAAGAAGTTCCAGAAGGAGAAACAGAAATCAAGGTAGCAGAAGAAGAAATTTTAGATGAATGTACAGAAGAATATGAGCAGCTACAGCAAGAAAATATGTTAGAAACCAATTCTGAGGAAGAGAAAATTTCTCCTAATTGTTCTTTTACATTAGAAAAGTATTATGAGAAATGTGGACATACTACAAGGCAATATTCTAATATTCCAGAAGAGTTAGTTAATAAAACTAAAGAACAATTACATGAAGATTATCCAGATTGGGAAATCGAAACTTTTGCTAGTAATGAGATTGTTTTATCTAAAAAAGTAGAAGGAGAATGTGGAGAACATTATATAGTTAGAGATACAAATGGAAAATTAACTGTTTATCAGGTGACAGAAAATGGGCAAGAAATAGAGTTTGAACAAACAGAAATTAGTACAGAATATTTAACAGAAACAGATAAAATTAATATGAAAAATGGAATAAGAGTAAATGGAAAAGAAGAATTAAATCAATTGATTGAGGATTTTGAATAGTTGCCAATATGGACATTCTTTTTTAGGAGATGTTATAGATTTATTTTAATAATGAAAAGAGGATATATTAATATTTTTGACAAAAACATAGCTGGAGCATAACAATCCGGGTCCTTGTCTACAAATATTAATATATCCTCTTTTCTAAATAAAGTATTATGCAACATCTTATTTCTCTTTTTTATCGACTGTAACTTCTTTTTTTAAATCTTCTTTATCAATGAAACCTTTGTTATATAAATCCTTTACATACATAATTAGAGAAAAGATAGTAGCAATTAGTGCAAAATAGTATAAAGCTAAATCTAAATGTTCCCAAATACCAGTTATTTCAAATTGTTTCAATAAAAGAGAAATTACAATAGCTATGTAGAATAATACAGTAGCTAGTTTTCCATACCATTTACTATATACAACCACATCTTTCCCATAAAGGAAAGATGCCCCTACAATCATAATAAATTCTTTTAATAAAACAATTAGAAGTATCCAAATAGGGATAATATGTGTAAATACAAGAGAGGCTAAAGTTGCTATTTGGGTTAATTTATCAGCAAGAGGGTCCATTAATTTTCCAAAATTAGAAATAAGGTTGAATTTTCTTGCGATAAATCCATCTGCGATATCAGTAATCCCTGATATTGTAAAAAATACAAATGCAAGAATATAATTACCTGTAAAAATGTATAGTACAATAAGAGGAATTAATAAAAAACGGATAATAGTTAATGTGTTGGGTATATGTTTTAACATAGTTTTTCTCCTTTGGCTTAAATAACTTCAAATTTTAGAGCATCTTTTGCTAAATCTATTTTTACTTTTTGTCCATCTGATAACTCACCTTTTAATATCATCTCTGACAATTCATCTTCTATATATCGTTGAATAGCTCGTCTTAAAGGTCTTGCACCAAATTTAATATCTGTTCCTTTTTCTAGAATGAAATCTTTTGCTTTTTTGGTAACATCCATTTGGATATCTTTTTCTTTTAAAGCAACTAAAGTATCTTTTAGCATTAAATCAACAATTTGTAATAATTGTTCTTTATTTAATGGGTCAAATGATACAATTTCATCAATTCTATTTAAAAATTCTGGTCTAAAAACATCTTTTAGTTTATCTAAGACTTTATTTTTATCTATAGTTTGACCTCCAAATCCTATAGAGTTAGAGTTTAAATTAGAACCAGCATTTGAAGTCATGATAATAATGGTATTAGCAAAACTAACAGAATTTCCTTGACTATCTGTTAATCTTCCATCATCTAGAACTTGTAATAAAATATTAAATACATCTGGATGAGCTTTTTCAATTTCATCTAGCAAAATAATTGAATATGGTTTTCTTTTTACTTTCTCTGTTAATTGACCAGCATCATCATATCCAACATATCCTGGAGGTGCACCAATTAATTTAGAAGTAGAATGACTTTCCATATATTCAGACATATCAATACGAATAATAGAATCTTCACTTCCAAACATTTCATAAGCTAAACTTTTTGCTAGTTCTGTTTTTCCTACACCAGTAGGTCCCACAAATATAAAAGAAGGCGGTCTTTTTGTACTTTTTAAACCTGCTCGATTTCTTCTAATAGCTCTTGCAACACTATTTACTGCTTCTTCTTGACCAATAATTCTTTTATGAAGATTAGTTTCTAAGTTTAATAATTTTAAAGTTTCAGCTTCTGTTATTTTTTTCACAGGAATTTTAGTCCAGCTTTCAATAACACTGGCAATGTCTTGTACGGTAAGTTGCTTTAGTTTCATCGTACTATTGATTTTGTCGATTTCTTCTATTAATTGACATTCTCTAGTCTTTAAATCTGCAGCTTTTTGATAATCTTCTGTGGAATCTGCAGCAATTACTTCTTCTTTTTCTGCTTGTACTTGTACTAATTCTTGTTTTAACATTTCTAATTTAAAAAGTTCTTTATTTTCAAGATTAATTCTAGAACAAGCTTCATCTAGAATATCAATTGCTTTATCTGGTAAAAATCTATCATGAATATATTTTTCAGACATAATAACTGCTTGGCGAATTACATCAGAAGATATTTTTACTTTATGATATTCTTCATAATATTTTTTGATACCCTCTAGAATTCCAATAGAATCTTCTGTAGATGGTTCTTCGACTAAAACTTGTTGGAATCTTCTTTCCAAAGCAGAGTCTTTTTCAATATATTTTCTATATTCTTTTAGAGTGGTTGTTCCAATTAATTGAATTTCACCATTAGAAAGTGCAGGTTTTAGGATGTTTGCAGCATTCATAGAGTGTTCGCCATCTCCAGCACCAATAATATTATGGATTTCATCAATGACAAGAATAATATTTCCGTATTCTTTACATTCATCAATGATTCCTTTCATACGTGACTCAAATTGACCTCTAAATTGTGTTCCTGCAATAATTGATGTCATATCTAATAAATATACTTCTTTATTTAATAGTTTTGCTGGGACATTTTGGTTTGCTATTTTAATAGCTAGTCCTTGTGCAATTGCAGTTTTTCCAACACCAGGTTCTCCAATTAAGCAAGGATTATTTTTAGAACGTCTATTTAGAATTTGTATAATTCTTTGAATTTCTTTATCTCTACCAATTACCATGTCTAATTCATTGTTTTTTGCTTTATTGGTTAGATTAGTTCCATAAGTATCTAAGAACTTTTTCTTTTTAGCCTGTTTTGTGTTTTTTTTCTTTTCTACTTTTACTTTTTTTCTACCGTTAGAATCATCTAGTTGTTCTTGATTTTTACTATTTATATTACCACCAAACATGTTAGAAAATAGAGAACCAAGTGGAATTGCTGCACCTGCAATTTTTGGTGTGTTTTCATCATCTGAATTATCATTTTCTGTTGTATTAAATGTGATGGCACCTTCTATGTTTTCAATGTCTTCTAAATTGATATTTTCTGCTAAATCTTTGAAAATGGTTTCAAATTGTTTTGTCATATCATTTAGATTAACCTTGTCTTGTGATAGAATATTATTTTGTTTTGCTAAAACTTCTGTAGGATTAATTCCTTTGGCTTTGGCACAATCATAACAATATCCTTCTAAGCTTTCTTTACCATTTTCTATTTTTTTATAAAAAAGTATTGCTGGATTTTTATTACATTCTGAACATAACATACTTTAAATTCCTCATTTCTATCTAATTTTCCATACTATATATAATACCCTAAAATTGAGAAATAGTCAATAAATTTACTGATTTTAATATTGAAAAATATAGGATAAAATGCTATAATTGATTTGTTGAAAACGAAAAAAAGAGGTTAAAGATGAATATTATATTACCAAAAAAAGAAAAATTAGATAAAAAAGCAATTGTTTTATATATACTATCAATTCTTATTTGTATTTTAGCTATTATTGTAGTTGTTTGTTCACAATATTTTGGAGCAGATAAACTAGACCAACTGATTGAAATAAATGCTAATAAAGGCACACAAGAAAATCTAGATGAAGAATTATTAATAGCAGGATTTGATGAATTATTTACTAACCAAGTAAATAATTATCAAACTAGTTCAAGTATAAAAAAAATAGATGATACCAAAGACATTATTTATCCATATTATCAAAAACAAGAAAAAAAAGAAAATAATTACGATTTAGATATTTGTATTCCATTTTTTAATATAGATAATGAGATTGTTAAGAGATATAATGAAGCAATTGAAGGCGATTTTGTAAAAAAAGCAGAAAATGTATTAGAATCCCAAAATAGTAATATTATATATACAGTACAATATGTAGCAACAGTAGAAGATGATATCTTATCTTTAATGATACGTTCTAATTTGAAAGATGGTTCTAGTGCACAAAGAGTGATTATTCAAACATATCATTTTGATTTAAAAAATAATAAAGAAGTTACACTAGAGGATTTATTGAAACGAAAAGGTATTTCAATAACAGATGTTGAAAATAAAGTGAAACAACAAATTGCAACAGAGCAGAAAAGGGTAGAAGATTTAAAAGCTTTAGGTTATAATATTTTTGAAAGAAATGTAAAAGATGAAATGTACCTAGTAAAAAACACAGAGCAATTTTTTATTAAAGATGGAAATATTTATTTAATTTATGCTTATGGAAATGAAGCTTTGACAAGTGAATTAGATTTAATTATTGTATAATCTAGAAAGACAAATTGAAAAGACTTTATAATTTATATGTTTTTAACTTTACTTTTTGGATTTTTGTGAATTTATTCAAATATATAAAAAAACGGTTACTTTTTGGTAACCGTTTTTTGAAAATAAAAGGGGATGTTTTTAAATTCAAATCAGTATTACTTAACTGATTATGAATGTATTATAATTAAGAAATTTGTCCATTTTGTGAACTACAAGTGAAAAGATGGAAAATGTTATGGTTGCTCACCAAGGGTAATAGTTAGCTCTTTTTCTTGTCCTTCACGATTTACTTTGACTTTCATTTCATCACCTATTTTGTGACTATTTTTAATTTCATTTAATTCATCCATTGTAGTGATTTTTTTACCATCTGCTTCTATGATAACATCACCAATTTTAAATCCTGCTTTTTCAGCAGCAGAGAAATCTTCAATTGCTTTTACATATATTCCTTGTACTAAGTGATAAGTATTGGCTGTTTCTTCGTCTAAGTCCATTCCTGTAATTCCGATATATGGTCTTTTTACTTTGCTGTATTGAATTAATTGAGAAGTAATATCTGTAGTTGAGTTAATCGGAATAGCAAATCCCATACCTTCAATACCTGTACCAGAAAGTTTTAAAGTATTAATACCAATAACTTTACCTTCACTATTTACTAAAGCACCTCCACTATTACCAGAATTGATAGCAGCATCAGTTTGGATTAAAGTGAACTTTTTACCATCGCTATCAGTTACTTCTCTGTTAACAGCACTTATAACACCACAGGTAATACTACTTTGCATTCCAAGAGGATTTCCAACAGCCATTGCAAATTCTCCTACTTTAATAGAATCAGAATCTGCAAATTCTGCTTTAGAAAGACCTGTTTTATCTATTTTGATAACAGCTAAATCTGTTTGTTCATCTTTTCCAATTATCTTAGCTTCATATTCTGTTTCATCATTAAATAAAGTAACTGTTACTTTGGTTGCTTCTGAAACTTCGTAATAAGATTCAGCAGAAGTAGTAGAAACAATATGATTATTAGTTAAAATATATCCATCATCACTAATAATAATTCCAGAACCACTTGCTGTTGCTGTACTTGTTTGTTGTTTATTACTGAATAAGGAAAGTGGTGAATTTACCATATATTCTACTTTAATACCTACAATAGAAGGTAAGATTTTGTTTGCTGCATATACAGAAGTATCTGAATAGTTAGATAAAGAAGTTTGACTTACATATCCAGAAGATTCTGTGCTAGAAGAGTTTGAACTAGAAAAATTAGGATTACTAGAAGAAACTCCTAAAATATTTTCTCTGATAGAAGGAACACCAAAACAAGTTCCCATGACAACAGCACATCCTACAATCCCACTAAAAAATGGAAGTAAAACACTTTTACCAAATCCCGTTTTTGTTTTAGTTGAACTAACATCATATACTGTTTTATAACTATTAGGATTTTGTACTGTTTTAAAATTTTTTGTATTTGTTTCATTTTTTTCGTCCATTGAAAAGACCTCCTAAATTTTTACTTTATTATATATTATCCTATTATGCTATAATCATACAATAGGTTTGTGAAATTTTTGTGAAAAAAAAGTTATTAATTAGTGACTGTACAAAAGTAAAAAAACATTATTGAGTAACAAAAAAATGTAATACTTGATGACAAATTATAACTTATGTATTGAAAATATTTTTTGTTACATATATAATTAAGAAAAAAAGAATGAGGTAGAGAAAATGTTGAAAAAAATAAAAAATCAAAATGGTGTTACTTTATTAATTTTAGTAGTTATGATTATTGTAATGTTAATTATTGCGGGAATTACAATATATAGCGGAACAGGAGCAATCAAAAGAGCTAGTTTAGAAAATCTAAAAACCAATTTATTGTTAATACAAGCTAAAACAAAAGAATATGTTGAAGAAGTTTCTTTTAAAATGGGAACAAAGCCGGATGAAGCTAAAAGAACAGAAATCAGGAAAGAAGTTTATGAAACAGAAGGAATGTTAGTAGCATTGTCTAATGCTAGTAGTGATGTTCAAAGTTCTGCCACCTCAATAGGACTTACTTCTAGTGATGTTTGTTATTATGTATCAAGAGATGCTTTAAATAATATGGGATTAAACCAAGTAACAGAAGGAGAAGGAGATTATTACTTAGTGACATTTGATGAAACAAATTTATCTGTTGAAGTTTATAATACTGAAGGTTATAATGATAATGGTACAACGAAATATTCTTTAACAGATATTGATACTATTGAATATTAGGAAAAATAGGATGGAAAGATGAAAGAAAAAGAAGAAGAAAGATTGATAAACTTAAAACAAATGGAAAAAGAACTTTATCAAAAGGGATTTCAAAGAATTGCAGGTATTGATGAAGCAGGAAGAGGACCTTTAGCTGGTCCTGTTGTAGTAGCAGGAGTTATTATGCCAAAAGATTCTATGATTGAAGGAGTAAATGATTCTAAAAAAGTATCAGAAAAAAAGAGAGAAAAATTATATGACCTTATTATAGAAGAAGCAATTAGTTATTCTGTTACTGTAATAGGACAAGATTGTATTGATGATATTAATATTTTAAATGCAACGAAACAGGGACTTACAACAGTAGTAGAGGAATTAGATGTAAAACCAGATTTGATTTTAGTAGATGCTTTAACACATATTGATACAAAAGGAATTCCTTATGATTCCATCATAAAAGGAGATGCCAAATGTTATAGTATTGCAGCTGCTTCTATTTTGGCAAAAGTAACAAGGGATAGAATTATGAGACAATGGGACGAAATTTATCCTCAATATGGTTTTGCAAAACATAAAGGCTATGGAACAGCAGCACATATTACAGCTATTAAGGAATATGGTTTATGTCCTATCCATAGAAAAAGTTTCACTAAAAATTTTGTTTCATGATTTTGATGAGGAGAAAAATAAAGAATGGATATTTTAGAAATTATAGCTAAGAAAAGAGATAAGAAAGAATTAAAAAAAGAAGAAATTAATTTTTTTATAGAAAATTATACAAAAGGCGAAATTGCTGATTATCAGGCTGCTAGCCTAGTAATGGCAATTTTTATTAATGGTATGAATGCAAGAGAAATTACAGATTTGACATTAGCAATGGCAAATTCAGGAGAAATTTTAGATTTAAGCAAATTAAATCATATTATTGTGGACAAACACTCTACTGGAGGTGTAGGTGATAAAGTTTCTTTAGTGTTACTTCCTTTAGTAGCATCTTTAGGTGTACCTGTTGCAAAAATGTCAGGAAGAGGACTTGGATTTACAGGAGGGACGATTGATAAATTAGAATCAATACCAGACTATCAAACTGATATAGGTACAGAACAGTTTTTGCAAAATGTAGAGAAAATAGGGATTAGTATGATTTCACAAACAATGGATTTGGCACCAGCAGATAAGAAAATATATGCTTTAAGAGATAGTATAGCTTGTGTGGAAAGTATTCCATTAATTGCTTCTAGTATTATGAGTAAAAAAATAGCTAGCGGAGCAAAGAAGATTGTAATAGATGTTACTTGTCGGAAAAGGTGCTTTTATGAAAGACGAATCAGAAGCAAAAAAATTAGCAAATCAAATGATTGAAATCGGAAAATTAGCGGATAGAGAAACAGTTTGTGTTTTGACTGATATGGACGAACCTTTGGGATATGCTGTTGGTAATATATTAGAAGTCATTGAAGCAGTTCAGATTTTAAAAGGAAAGGTAATTCCTGATGTAGAAGAAGTTGTCTTGGAGTTGGGAGCTTATATGTTGCAATTGGCAGGCAAAGGAAATGATATAGACAAAAATAAGGAAAAATTAAAAGAGAATTTGCAAAATGGAAATGCATATCGAAAATTTTTAGAATTAGTAAAAAATCAAGGAGGAGATATTACTTACTTAGAAAATTTAGAAAAATTTGAGAAGGCAAATGTGATAGAACCTGTATATAGTGAAATGACAGGATATATTTACGAAATAGATGCTAAAAAAGTAGGAGAATTAGCTTGTCATTTAGGAGCAGGAAGAATTCAAAAAGAAGATGTTATTGATACAAAAGTGGGAATTGTTTTAGTAAAAAAGGTGACAAATCTAGTGAAAAAAGGAGAAGTTTTGGCCTATATTCATGCTAAAGATAAAGAAAGTGCATCTTATGCTAAACAAAAATTAATAGATATTATAAAAGTTGGGGAAGAATCTGTGCAAAATGTTTCTAAAATACTAGGAGTGATTAGGTAATAAGAATTTCCAGAAAAAAACGATTGAAAAAATTTTTTAATATGCTATAATAATATTGTCTAAATAAAATTGGCATCCAAACCTGGAACCAATGCCAAAAAATTGGCATTCAAACCTGGAACCAATGCCAACTAAGAAAGGAATGATTTAGCAATGAAAAGTAAAAAACAAGAAGAAGTAAAAAAACATAAAAACTTTGATAAAGGACAAATTTTTGTGAAAGCAATGGCTGGCTTTTTAGCAGTATTAATGCTACTTGCAACATGCGGAACATTAATATATGCATTATTGGGATAAGAATAGGAGAAATAAATGATAATTAATTTAGGAATGAATTGGGAAAATTTTTATAGAGATAATATTGTAGCATATATTAAATCTTTACAAGAGAATCCTTTGGAATTGGTAACTTTAATCATAGATTTAGCAATTGTTATATTTTTGTTATACTGCTTTTTTAAGGTAGTAAAAGGTTCTAGAGCATGGCAATTAATAAAAGGAATTGTCCTTTTAATTGTAGCGACATGGGTAAGTGGGCTATTTAATTTGAAAATACTAAATTGGATTTTAACAGGTATAATGAATCTAGGAGTTATTGCTATTATTGTTATTTTCCAACCAGAGCTACGAAGAGCTTTAGAGCAATTGGGAACGAATAAATTAACTAAATTTTTTGGGATAGATAAAGATATATCTACAAAAACAAAAGAAGATATTTATAAAATAGTAATTGCAGCAACAGAACTTTCTAAGACAAAAACAGGGGCTTTAATTGTGATAGAAAGAGATATAAAGATTCAGGATATTATTGCAGGTGGAATACCAATGAATGCAGATGTTTCACCACAGTTATTAGTTAATATTTTTGAACCTAAAACTCCATTACATGATGGTGCTGTGGTGATTTCTGGGAATAAAATTGCAGCAGCAGCATGTGTACTTCCTTTAGCAGATGATAAAGATATAGCAAAAGAATTGGGAACTAGACATAGAGCTGCAATCGGAATTTCAAAAGAATCTGATAGTATTGTCGTAGTTGTTTCTGAAGAAACGGGTAAGATTTCAGTTGCAAAAGATGGTACTTTAATTGCTGATGTAAGAGAAGATGTGTTGAAAAAAATACTAATTAGCAATGTTGTAACTAAAAGATTTGCAACAGAAAAAAAGGAAAGAAATCAAAAAATCAGAGCAATACGTGAAAAACTAAAAAGGGAAAAGAAGAATGAGAAAAAAGAAGAGAATGAATCATAAAAAAGGTCGCTTAGGAGCGACTTTTCCTGATTTTATACTATTGATTTTCAAGTTATAGAGGAGTTGAAATGTAATGAGAAATATAAAGTTGGTAATAGAATATGATGGAAAAGATTTTAATGGTTGGCAAAAACAGCCTAATAAATTAAATATACAAGGAACCATAGAAAAAGCAATAGAAGTTGTTACAAAAGAACCAGTAGAATTAATGGCATCAGGAAGAACAGATGCAGGGGTACATGCATTTCGGTCAGGTAGCTAATTTTAAAACAAATTCAAATATACCAATCGAAAAATTTGCAATAGCGATTAATTCAAATTTAAAAAGAGCAATTTTAATTAAATCAGCAGAAGAAGTAGAAGAAAAATTTCATAGTAGGCTTAGTTGTAAAAGAAAAACATATTGTTATGTTATTAATAACTCTGAAATGGGAACTGCTATTTTTCGAAATTTGGAAACTCATATTGCAGTGCCATTAGATGTTAAGAAAATGCAAGAAGCGGTTCAGTATTTTAAAGGAGAACATGATTTTAAAGCTTTTAAAGCGAGTGGTACAAGTAGTAAAAGTAGTGTTAGAACGATTTATGAAGCAGATGTAAAAAAAGAAGGGGATAAAATCTATATTTCTTTAACAGGTAATGGTTTTTTGTATAATATGGTAAGAATTATTGCAGGAACATTAGTGGAAGTGGGTTTAGGAAAAATAAAGCCAGAGGAAATTCCAAATATTATTGATTCTAAAAATAGAGAAAATGCAGGAAAAACATTACCACCACAAGGACTGTATTTAGTGAAGGTGGAATATTAATTATAATAATAGCAAAATGATGTTGGTATGCATAAAATATAGTAAGTTTAGTAAAAGGAGCAAGTATTATGAATAATATTTTACTTATATTTTTTGCTATACCAATTTTGGTTATAGTAATATCTGTCGCATTACAAAAATTGCTAAAATGTCCTGGATTGGTAGCTGCTATTATATTTGCTATTTTCTTAGTGGTTACATTTATTGTCGGAAATTTAATTTTTTTAGTTGCTACAATTATTTATGCTATTATTAGTTTTATTACTGCTATTATTGTTTGTTTAGTCGATAAATGGAGAGAGAGATGTAGACAAGGAAATAACTCTTGTTGTTGCAATTCTAATTTAGATACTATATTTACAGATGGAGATATAACAATAGCTAATAATTTGAATCAATCTAATTGCGAATGTAGTAGTAATTCTAGTAATAGGGTAAATGCTAGAGTGAATGTAATTCCTAATCCTAATACAAATGGTAGAACAGGTTCTATTTGTGGAAACTATAGGAGAAGGTGTTAGTTAGAAAATGTAGTACATTTATTTTTGGATAAAAATAATCTTGGCAGAAAATATTGGTATATTAATATTACTTAGCAAAAGCAATATTGGGGTTTAACAAACCAGGTCTTGCTTGAAAAATATTAATATATCAATATTTTTAAGTTATAAGAAGTGAAAAAATATTAACAAGTAACCAAAAGCTTTATTTTTGTAATTAGAAATATTGTAAATTTTACAATTCTGTGATAAGATAAAAAACATAAGAAAAAGGAGAAAAAGTATGTGGGAAGTTATACAAGACACTTTAATAGATAGTATTAAACTTATTCCATTTTTATTTATAACATATTTAATAATGGAATATATAGAACATAAAACAAAAGAAAAAACTAAACAGACGATACAAAAATCGGGTAAATGGGGTCCTTTTATAGGAAGTATTTTAGGAATTTTTCCACAATGTGGATTTTCTGTTTCTGCAACTAATTTATATGCAACAAGAGTTATTACATTAGGAACTTTAATTGCAGTATATTTATCTACTTCAGATGAAATGTTGCCTATTTTTTTATCAGAGGCAGTACCGATAGATGTTATTTTTAAAGTTCTAAGTATTAAATTAATTATTGCTATGATTGCTGGATTTACTATTGATTTTGTTTTGAGATGGAAAAATAAAGATAAAGAAGAACAAAAAATTGTAGACTTGTGTGAAAAAGAACATTGTCATTGTGAACATGGAATTGTCAAATCTGCATTGACTCATACAATACATATTACTATTTTTATTTTATTAATTACATTTTTGATTAACATGGTAATTCATTTTATTGGAGAAGATGTGATAGCTGGTTCTTTGATGAATAAACCAATTTTAGGACCAATGATTGCTGGTTTATTGGGATTAATTCCAAATTGTGCTTCTTCTGTTATTTTGACACAAATGTATTTAGAAAATGTTATTTCTGTCGCTACTATGATTTCTGGATTGTTAGTTAGTGCAGGAGTAGGTCTAGCAGTATTGTTTAAGATGAATAAGGGGATTAAGGAAAATTTGAAAATAGTGGTTTTATTATATTCAATAGGAGTTATATCTGGGATTATATTAGAATTAATTGGATTAAATTTTTAAAAAAGAAAGAGGACGCCCTCTTTCTTTTTTATCATTTAACTATTTGGATTTCTCTTTTTTAAGTTAACAACTATTGCATCTTCGTTATCAAATAAATATTTTGAATCTGTTGTATCTGTTTGGATTGGGTCAATTTCATTTCTGTCATCTACAAAATCTAATTTTTTAGGATTAAATTTTTTCTTTGTTGTATCTTCTTCTGTATCTGAAGAAATAGAATCAGAGTATTTGGTAAAATCAAATTTCTTAGATTTTTGAGGTTCTTTATATTTGGCATCTAAGTAATTGAATTTTCCTAATCCAACTAAGAATTTTCCACCAAGGTCTTTGATTTTAAATACTGCATTTTTATCTCTAACAGCACCTTGTAGTTTTCCTGGTGAGAAATAATCTACATATTTCCAGTCGACACCTTTACCTTTTGAATCGTATTCCATTTTTTCAAAATCTATGTCGCTTGTGTAAGTCCATTCTCTTCTTTTTCCAAATTCAGATGACCACCATTGAAGTTCTTCTATAGTACCATTACCGGTAAATATTTTATTAGCACAGTTAGAAAGAATGGTTGTTTTATAATTTTCTTTTGAATTAGGTGTTTCTAATTGTGTTAAATTCTGTGCAGATATTGTAGTTGCTACTCTATATTTTCTATACATAGTAAAAATAGCTTCTGTTGATTTACAAATGAAATCAGGAAATTCATCTATGTATAAGAAATTTGGTACTCTATTATTTTCTCCACCAGGTCTTCTTAAAACTGCATTTTGCATTGCAATTAAGAAAAATAATCCAAATGCTTTATGGCTAGAAGCACCTAAATCTCCACGTCTTGTACAAATAAATGTTATTTGACCATTTGCTAACATATCATCAAAATTCAAATTATTGTGTCTATTACAAAGAATAGTCTTTACACCAGGTAATCTTAGTAAATTATCTAATTGAGTAACAGATGCCATTATATTTTTTTCAGTATCATTTCTTCCAGAACCTGAAGAATAAAAATTCTTTTTAAAATAAGCTAGTTGAACACTATATTTGGCTTTTAAATCTTCATTATGTGCTAATATTTCACACATTTTCTCAACTAAGTCAAAATTAGTAAACATTTTTAGCATATCTTCTAATGTTGGTAAAGAACCTTCATTCATTCTAGGATACATTTCTTTTAATAAAACTGCTAAATTTTCAATAGCTTGAATTGCAACGTCTTCTCTATATGCATCTTCTACTTCTGAATGTGCATCATTATACATTGCTTTTAAAGCAGATGAAATTGTTATTGCAATCTTTGAAGGGTCATCATAAACAAATGGATTTAAACCAATAGAATTTATATCTGAAGGATCAACCATATTATAGCTAAATCCAAAGTTTTTGCAAACATCAGAAATATGAGAAATCACTTCATAATCTGGTGACATTAAAGTAAGTCCTAAATCTTTAAAAACTGTTTTTCCATTTAAATCTCCTAAAACCATTTTCTTCAAATAGGCTTTAAATAATGTTTCTTTTCCAGGCATAGGGGATAACATATTTAAATTAAAATTTTTATTTAAGTAGTCATTATTATAAGGCTTATTTAAAATTGCAATTCTTGTTTTTAAAGCTGTAAAACCAATTTCTTTAGAAATTTCTCGATAGAAATATTTCTTTTCAATATCTCTTGCAAGCATTGGTTCATATATTAAAGAGGTTTTTCCAGTTCCTGAACCACCACAGACAAATAAAGATTGATATCTTGAACTTTCTGGAAATGTGATTGTTTTTCCTGTTTCATTATCAGTACAAAGATATACTTCACAAGTATAAGGCCCACGACCTTTAGATTTATCTTCAAGACTAATTCCACCATAATCCCAAATAGAACGAGTTTGTAATAAACTGTCATTAACTCCAAAGTATAACCATTTGAATAATGGGAAAACAGTAACTAATGGCAAGTATAAAGAAAGTGAGATAAAAGCAGGTCTTACTACATCAGCAAAGTCGGTAATAATTTCTACATAATTAGGTACTGATATTAATAATAGCCATGCTCCCATGTTAAGCCATTGCGTAAACATAGAAAGTGCTATGATATAAAGTCCAATAACATATACATAGAAAATGGTTACTTTTTTAGCTTGTGAACTTGCGAATTCCGAAGCTCCTGAAAATAGAAATGCAAATATAGGGCAAGCTAGTGCAAGAGTGTATTTAATGGGACCCCAATAAGAAAATGAAACACCAGTAAATATCATCAGTAAAATTTCTACAATTCTGTCTACTGCTAAATATACTGTTATTAATGTTAAGACATATGTTGCAAAGGTGTTTCTACTTGTTTTTAGCATTTTTAAAAATTTATCTATATACTTCATTTTTGTTAGTCCTTTCTTTGTTCATTTCTCCCTTTCTATTATCCTATAAAATCGTGAAAAAAACAAGGGGTTTAGGCAAAATTCTATGCATAAAAATCTAATTTGTGAATATAATAAGAAAAAAATGGAATAGAGGAGAATTTTATGCAAAATGAATTTATATATATAAAAGAAGAATTAATTCAAGAAAAGACAGAAATTGAAAAAGAAATAGAATTAATTACTAATATTATTAAAACAAGAGAAGATTTAAAAAAGGCAAATCGAAATTTTGAATATGCACAAGAAGAATTAGTAGATTATTATATTTATCAAATAAAGGCAATGCAGGCTAAATTAGATTATTTAATTAAGCTTGCAAAGGCAAAGGGAATTACAGTGGATATGATAAAAGAAATCAGATTTAGAAATTGGGAAGAAGAAGCAGGTTAAAGTAATGAATATTTGTCCTATTTTTCACATACAAATGGTAATAGAAATATTATCGTTTTTTTATTGGAGTGAAGAGAATGGAGATTAATGTCATTACATATTTAGCATGTATTTGTTTTTTATTTTTATTTGGAAGAATTTTTATTGTTCCCGTAAAAAAAGTATTGAAGTTAATTCTAAATTCTATTTTAGGTGGAGTTGCTATTTATGTGATTAATCTAATTGGTTCGGTTTTTAGCTTTCATATTGGGCTTAATTTTTATACAAGTATTTTAATTCGGGCTATTAGGTTTGCCAGGAGCAGTTTGTCTGATTATTATAAAATTATTAGTTGGTTGATGCCAAAGGGGATATTATTTTTTGGCAGATTTTTATATTTACCTTTACTAAAAAGTTGATATATTAATATTTTTGACAAAACCATATCTGGGGTTTAACAATCCGGGTCTTTGTCTGCAAATATTAATATATCAACTTTTTTAAATAAAATACTATGTAGCTAATCTGTCAAAGAAGAATGTCCCCTTTGGTATATTATTCAACTGTAACTGATTTAGCTAGATTTCTTGGTTTATCTACATCCAATCCTTTTTCTTTAGAAATATAATAAGCAAACAATTGCAAAGGTATAATAGATAAAATAGGAGAAACAAACGGATGTGTATCTGGTATTTGTATAGTCATGTCAAACATAGAAGAATCTATAGGCTGATTAGTAATAACTAAAGTTTTTGCACCACGTGTTATTACTTCTTGAATATTACTTATAGTTTTTTCTACTAAATTGGGAACAGTCATAATACTTACAACTGTTACACCGTTTTCGATTAATGCAATAGGACCATGTTTTAATTCTCCTGCTGCATAACTTTCAGAGTGAATATATGAAATTTCTTTTAATTTTAAAGAACCTTCTTTTGCAACAGTTTCATCTATTCCTCTACCAATAAAAAATATGTCGTGTTCTTGATATACTTTTTTAGAGAAATCTTTGATTTTTTCAGAAAGTTTTAATGTTTCTTCTATTTTTTTAGGTAATTCCAAGATTTCCTTTTTCAAGCTTGTTACATAACTATTATCTAATTCTAATACTTCAGAAAAATAAATTGCGAGGATGACTAATAAAACTACTTGTGATGTATATGCTTTAGTTGATGCAACTGCAATTTCAGGACCTGCATTTGTGTAAATAGAGTAATCAGCTTCTCTAGAAATAGAACTACCAATAACATTAGAAATAGCTAAAGTTTTAGCTCCTTTTTCTCTGGATAATTTTAAAGCAGCAATAGTATCTGCAGTTTCTCCTGATTGAGATATAAAAATGCATAAAGTTTTGTCGTTTATAAGAGGTTCCCTATATCTAAATTCAGAAGCTATATCAATTTCTGTTTCTATTTTACATAGCTTTTCTATTGCATTTTTGGCTACTAATCCAGCATGCATTGCTGTACCACATGCAACAATATAAATTTTATTTAAACTAGATAAATATTCTTTAGAAAAATTCAAATTTTCAAATTCGCATTTAGTATCTTCAGTAAATTTGGTTCCTATAGTTTGACGAATGGCTGTTGGTTGCTCATAAATTTCTTTTAACATAAAATCTTCATATCCATCTTTTTCAGCACTAGAAGCATCCCATTGTATTAATTTAGTTTTTTTATCTATAGGTTTTAAATCTTTATTATAAAATTTAACTTCATTTCTAGATAACATTACAAATTCTAAATCATTTAATAAATAAAAATCTTTTGTAAAAGAAAGGATTGCTGGTATGTCAGATGATATGTAATTTTCACCATTTCCTTTTCCTATAACTAAAGGACTATCTTTTCTTACAACAATCATGTTATCAGGATAATCTTTACAAAGAATTTCTAAAGCATAACTACCTTTTAAGTCAAAGCATGCATTTCTGACAGCTCTTAAAAATTTAAGAGGAGCAGTTTGTTTATCATTTGTATAATAATAATGAATTAAATTTGGGATAACTTCTGTATCTGTTTGAGAATAAAAAGAATATCCTTTATCTGTTAAAAATTTTCTTAATTCATTATAATTTTCTATAATTCCATTATGTACAACACTAAATATTTTTGAATTATCTTGATGAGGGTGAGAGTTTTCTGTAGAAGGCTTTCCATGTGTTGCCCATCTTGTATGTGCAATACCAACAGTTCCTTCTAAATCATCAATTCCTTTTAATTTTGTTAAGTTTAAAACTCTTCCTTTATCTTTCATAATTGAAAGTCCATTTTTTTCTATTGTTGAAATACCAGCAGAGTCATATCCTCTGTATTCCAATCTTAATAGTCCATTAATTAGTATAGGACTTGCTTTTTGTGTACCAATATAACCTACAATTCCACACATAGTATATCCTCCTTAAATTTGATTTTGATGGAATGAAAGGTATGCAAAAAAATGCTTATGTATTAATTTTTGTTATAACATTACTGCTATTTTTTGTTCAATACTTTGGCTTAAGCTAGCCACTAAGGCATCCGCCGAATTTTTCGATAACCTTAGTCCTCGTCAACCTTTTTTGGTCCAGGCGCTTTATTATAATAACTCCTTTCTTTTTAAATTTATTTTGCATGTCTTTTCATTTACTGTATTATATTATAATAAATTTTAAAAAGAAGCAAGTCCTATCAAAAATTTATGAATTATCATATATGTATGACAAAAACTTTGAAGAGTGCTATATTAATATTTTTGACAAAAACATATCTGGGGTATAACAATCCGGATCTTTGTCAACAAATATTAATATAGCACTCTTTAAAATTATTTATTATAAAAAACAAAAAATTTGTTTCTTGCGATTTTTGTTATCATTTAGTATAATAAAAGCAGAAAGGGGGATTGTTAGAAATAAAGCTAACAAAATGGTGAAAAAATGGAAGAAATAAAAGTATTAATAAATAAAGCAAAATTAGAGAAAAGAATAGAAGAATTGGCAAAACAAATAGAAAAAGATTATAAAGGAAAAGATATTGTATTTATCGGTGTATTAAAAGGATGTACGATGTTTTTTATCGATTTAGCCAAAAGGATTTCAAATGATATAGCATTTGAATTTGTAGAAATTTCTAGTTATGAAGGAACAGAGAGTACAGGTAGGATTTCTTTAAATAAAGCTCTTACAGAAAGTATAAAAGGAAAAGATGTTATTATCATAGAAGATATTATAGATACTGGTAGAACATTACAATATTTAGTGGAATTATTGAAATCTAAAGAACCTAGAAGTTTAAAGATTGCGACATTATTAAGTAAGCCATCTAGAAGAGTAATCGATTTAAATGTGGATTATATTGGCTTTCAAATAGATGACTTATTTGTAGTTGGATATGGGTTAGACTATAACCAAAAGTATCGAAATTTACCATATATAGGCTATATAGAAAGTTAGGGGTAAAACATGTTTAATATTGAAGAAGAATTAAAAAAATTGCCTAATAAACCAGGTGTTTATATCATGAGAGATAAAGAGGATACTATTATTTATGTAGGAAAGGCAATTTCTTTAAAAAATAGGGTAAGACAATATTTTAGAAAAAATGATAAAACTGCTAGAATTGAGAAAATGGTTAGTTTAATAGACCATTTTGAATATATTGTAGTGGATAATGAAGCAGAGGCATTGATTTTAGAGTGTAATTTGATTAAAAAAAATAGACCTAAATTTAATGTCTTATTAAAAGATGACAAAACATATCCTTATATAAAAATAGATATAAAATCAGATTTCCCGAATGTTATTATTACAAGACGACTTATTAATGATGGTTCTAAATATTTTGGACCTTATGCAAATCCAGGTGCAGCTAAGGAAATGGTAGATTTCATCAAACGAAAATACCAAATTAGACAATGTAGAAATTTCAAGTCAAATACAAGACCTTGTTTAAATTATCATATTAAGAGATGTTTAGCTCCTTGTGTAGGACTTGTTTCTAAAGAAGAATATAGAAAACAGATTGATGAAATTATCGATTTATTAGAAGGAAAAACAGACAAAATTTTAAAAGATTTAGAAATAAAAATGAAAGAAGCTTCTAGTAAATTAGATTTTGAACAAGCAGCTTATTTGCGAGATAGAAGACAAGCTATTGAAAGAGTTTCTGAAAAACAAAAAGTTTCTAATATTTCAGAAAATAATATTGATGTAATAGGAGTATTTAAATCTGAATTAGAAGTATGTATAGAGATTTTTTTTGTACGTGGCAGTAAAATGATTGGAAGAGAGCATTATTTCTTTCAAGAATTGAAAGGAATGGAAGATAAAGAAATTTTATCTGGTTTTATTAAACAATATTATTTAGATAATCCTAATATTCCTAATAAAATTATGTTAAGAGAAGAATTAGATGATAAAGATGCAATAGAACATTGGTTATCCACCATGTTAGGAAAAAAAGTGGAATTAAAAAGCCCAAAAAAAGGAGAAAAGTTAAGATTTGTGGAAATGGCAGAAAATAATGCAAAAGTTACTTTGGAAAATAAAGAAAAAGATAAAAGCGAAGTAATGATGGAATTAAAAAATGTGTTACAGATGGATAAGTTACCTAGAAAAATTGAAACTTATGATATTTCTAATACAGCAGGAGAATATACAGTAGCTGCTATGTGTGTAATGCAAGATGGAGTGATTAAGAAAAACTTATCCAGAAGGTTTAAAGTTAAAACTGTTTATGGTCAAGATGACCCAAGATGTATGGAAGAAGTAATTGAAAGAAGATTGAAACATTCGCTCGAAAATCCTAAAGGTGGTTTTGGTGAATTACCAGATGTTATTTTTGCAGATGGTGGAATCACACAAATTAGAGCAACAAAAAGAGCAGTACAAAAATATGGTTTGGAAATACCAGTATATGGAATGGTAAAAAATGATAAACACCAAACAAGAGCTTTAATGGATGAAAATAGAAGGGAATTGGAAATTTCTGAAAATTTAATGCATTTGATCACAAGATTTCAAGATACAGTTCATGATACAGCAATTACTTATCATAGAAAGGTAAGAGATAAACAGATAACAAAATCTGAACTAGATGATATAAAAGGAATTGGAGAAGCAAAAAAGCAAGCTCTATTGAAAACTTTTGGTAGTGTAGAAAAAATAAAACAAGCAAGTGTGGAAGAATTGATGAAGGTAAAAGGAATTACAGAAAATTTAGCTAAAAGTTTGAAAAACTTATAAAAAATAGAGGAGAATTTGAAAATTCTCCTCTATTTTTGACAGGAAACTAATGAGATAATTTCCCAAAAGTTAGGCCTGCTGGAAATTTTAGGCTTATTGGTCTGACATATTTGTGATGGTATAATACCAGTATTGCTAATATGCCAGAACTAATGCCTAGAAAAACTTTTAAAAATTTCTTCATAAAAGTCTCCTTTAAAGATAAGGGAATATTCCCAATTGATTTGTTACACTTTTTATTATAGCATGTTTCATGCAAAATAACAACGCAAAACGCAAAAAATTGATTTTATGTTAAGAAAATGGTATAATTAAATTATAGTACCAATAGTGGTGCAGACCCAAATAAACATAGTAAATACATTAAGTAAGGAGGAAATGAATATGTTGAGGGGAGTTGTGAAATCTTTGGTAACTTTTATTGTTTGCTTAGTATTAGGTGTCATTGTTTTCCGGTTGGATGAGGTTTGGAATCTTTTAAAAGATTTTTATACTCATTTTAGTTGGGAAATGCTGGCAACGGTCTTGTTTACAGGAGTGCTAACCGGGATGAATCTTATATTAGAGTGGGGAACATGGAAAAAAGGCCGAAGCGAACGAAAAAAACAAAAAAAGGAGGCAAAAGAGAAGATGAATTAGTAGCTCTGCTTTGAAGAACTACTGTAAAGAGGGATGCAATGCATTCCTCTTAAAAATTTTTACAAAATTGGAATATTTAAAAAAGTAATTGCATATACATATAAAGTATAGGGGGGATTTATATGGAATATGCAAAAGATGAAATTTTTAACATCAAGTATAATGCAAAATTAGATAGATTAGAGGTAAAGTCAAATACTAGGTTAAATAGAATATGGAGAGGGATAAAACATCATAAATTAATAACTACAGCTATGTTGGCATTTGTTATTTTTTCAAGTATTAATATAATCATGATATGGAGTTTTATGAATATTTTGCAAAACTTCTAAAAATATGTTAAAATATTACTATTCTAAAAAAAGGAGGATAGTAGTATTTTTTTGCTACTAAAAAATAAATGAAGCTTGCAAATGAATGGAAAGATTATCAAATATTAGATATGGCAGAAGGTCAGAAACTAGAAAGATGGGGAGAAATTATTTTAGCAAGACCAGACCCACAAATAATTTGGAAAGAGAAAAGCTTTCCTAAAAAGTGGAAAACTGTTAATGCTATTTATCATAGAAGTAAATCTGGTGGTGGTTCATGGGAATTTACAAAAAAGATGCCAAAACAATGGCAAGTAAAGTATAAGAATTTAACTTTTAATATTAAGCCAATGGGATTTAAACATACAGGATTATTTCCAGAACAGGCGGTTAATTGGGACTGGATGATACAAAAAATACAAAATGCCAAAAGAACAATTAAAGTACTTAACCTATTTGCTTATACAGGTGGTGCAACAGTTGCTTGCCTATCTGCTGGAGCTTCTGTATGTCATGTAGATAGTTCAAAGGGAATGACTACCTGGGCAAAAGAAAATGTAATAGCTTCAGGCTTACAAGATAGACCTGTTCGTTTTATAATAGATGATGTGGTTAAATTTGTGAACCGTGAGATAAGAAGAGAAAATTATTATGATGCTATTATTATGGATCCGCCATCTTATGGAAGAGGGGCAAAAGGAGAAATTTGGCAATTTGAAGATAATATTTATGATTTAGTTACTTTATGTTCCAAAGTATTATCTGATAAACCATTATTTTTCTTAATTAATTCTTATACAACAGGAATATCTAGTAAAGTTTTAGAAAATATATTACAACTAACTGTTGCTAAAAAATACAAAGGAAAAATAGAATCAGGAGAAATCGGATTACCAATGCAAAATTCTCATCTAGTTTTACCATGTGGTATCTATGGACGTTGGGAAAAGTAGTTGATAATGAGTTGATGAAATGATTTTTGTAAAAAGTAATAAATGGGAGAATAATAAATGCAAAATTTAAAAGTGATTTATGAAGATAATCATATTATAGTAGTAGAAAAAATTCCAAATATTCCATCACAATCAGACAAAACAGGAGATATGGACATGCTGACTTTAGTAAAACAATATGTAAAGGAAAAATATCAAAAACCAGGTAATGTATATGTTGGCTTAATACATCGACTAGATAGACCTGTTGGGGGAGTTATGATATTTGCTAAAACTTCAAAAGCAGCATCTAGGTTAAGTGAGCAAGTCAGAGAAAAAGTCTTTCAGAAGGTATATTTAGCAGTAGTGGATGGAAAACCAGAGAAAGATAAAGGGATTTTGGAAAATTATTTGTATAAAGATGAAAGAAATAATATGAGTAGAGTTGTTCATGAAAATAAGAAAAATGCCAAATATGCAAAACTTGAATATGAAGTTCTTTATTATCAACCTTTAAAGAATTTAAGTTTAATAAAAGTTCATTTATATACAGGTAGGCATCATCAAATAAGAGTACAATTGGCAAATAGTGGTCATAGTATTTTTGGAGATAATAAATATGGTACGCGTGGTAAAGGAAAACAAATTGCATTATGGGCATATCAGCTTACCATAGAACATCCAATTACAAAAGAAAAACTACAATTTGTTGATTTACCAGAAAAAATCGGAACATGGTGTATTTTGAAAGAAGTAGATAATATATAATCTATTTCTTTTTTTTTATGAAATACATTTTTTTATCATGAAAAAATATTTTAAATATTTTATAAAAGAAAATTGCAGTTTCATAAAAGAAATGAGATTTTGAAAAAATGACATGATAAAATTCAGGTAATGAAGAAAAAATGAGGTGACAAAATGGTAGATAACATCTGTACATTTTTAACCAATAGGATTCGAAAAGAAATGCCAGAAGTAGATGATGAAAGAGCGGAAGTTATCTTTTATGGATTGCAAAATATAGTAGGAGAGATACCAAAAATATTCTTATTGTTTGGAATTGCTTACATAGCTGGTATTTTAAAAGAAACATTTTTTGTTTTTCTTATATTATTGCCTTATCGTTCTGCTTCAGGGGGATTTCATTTAAAAACACATTTAGGGTGTATTTTAGGAACTTGTACATTTTATTTTGGAATCGTTTTTCTTTCTAAATATATTGTCTTAGGAAAAATGATTAAATATTTAACAGTTTTGCTAGTTTGGATATTTGGAATGGTTATGATAAAAAAATATGCACCAGCAGATACAGAAAATGTTCCAATATTGGCAAAATCAGAAAGAAAAAAGAAACAAATATTATCCTATATTTTCTTTACTATTGGATTAATAATATCTATTATAATAAACAATGAAATGTTTTCTAATATGTTCTTATTTGGAAATTTAATCCAAACATTAACAATTACAAGATTAGCTTATAAATTAACAAAAAATAAATATGGATATGAAGTATATCAAGATACTTCAATGCAAAATGTTTAATACAAAACGTTTCTAGTGTTTGTGTTATATATATATTACTAAAGAGGGGGGATTTCTAATGATGAAGTTCTTAGCAAAAATGGCTGAAAAATATGCAAAGGCAACAAATAGTGCATGTGTAGTATTATGGATTTTACATCAACCAAAAATGCCAGCAAGTTTAATCAAAAAAGATTAATACCATTGGTAAACGTAGTTCGACAATATGTTTACCAGTGAAACCTTAAAGTTATATTTATAATCCAAAGAAAAACAGCTAAGAAATAGCTGTTTTTCTTTACAACAAATCTAATAAAAATCTCTACTTAGTAGAGATTTTTATTTAATAATATAATTCTAATTGTTGTTTGAAATATTTATCTGTTTTGGTAGTAAAAAGAGAAATGTTATTATTTTTCTTTAAAATATTTTGTACTTCCCATAATCCTAAACCAGTATGGTTTTCTTTACCAGAAATACCTTTACCAAATATTTTAATTGTATCAACACCTTTATTTTGATAAGTGTTTTCAATAATAATTAATTGTCTATGATTTTTTTCATCATTTCTAAAAGTTACATTGATTATTTTTTCATCACATTCTTGACTTGCTTCTATGGCATTATCTAATAAAATTCCTAAGATTCTTGCAAATTCATAAATTTTCATTTTAAGATTACTTAAGTCTAAAAGAAGACTCATATTTACTTTAATATCTTTTGATATTGCTTCATTATATTTATTAGTAAGTAGATTATATATTCCTGGGTTATTGATAATTTCAGGATTTAGAAGGTATAAATTATTTACTTTTTGACAATCATCTTCTAGTTGTACATAATACTTTTTAAGACCTTCCATATCATCAGTTTTCACATAGCCACCAATAGTTGTAACAATATTATCAAAATCATGTTTAAAACCTCTTACACTATCATGTAAAATACGTAGAGTTTTATTATATTCTTCTGCACTTTCTAATTTTTTTGTAGTTACTGATAATTGCATTGTACGTGTTAAACTATAAATACTTAATGCAAAATAGATAAGCAAAGAAATAAAACTTAAAAATGTGATTACTAGAGGTAAGGTATCTGTGTAATAAAATGCTATTGTTAATTGGATACACAAAGTAAATAAACCTAAAATAAGATTAGATATTATAATGTGTTTGTTTTTCTTATCTATTTCATCTAATTGTGAAAAGCCAATGTCTTTATATTTTAAAATAAGGATTATGACAAATGTAAAAGCATAAACAATAAGCATGTGTAAAATTCTATATATAGGAATTATTTCAGATTGCTCATAAGTAATGTTTAGTAAATTAAGATATGGGTTTAAAATAAAAATACCAATTAATCCAAATATTAATGAAGGACATACAACGGCAATCAATGTTTTTAAATAACTTTGTTTAAACAAAAAGTATATAATGATAAATAATAAGACATAATTAACAAAAACATTATAAGGACTAGGAATAAAATATTTAGTTAACAAAGAGATGATAGATGCTAATATTACATAAATAATCTTTTGACAGGAATTTGTTTTTATTTTTAGTATAAGAATAAATAGGCTCATCATAAGATATACTTCTATAAACCCCATTGGTATAGATATAAGATTTATTAATCCTTCATTAGGTGTGCTTAAAGCATTCCAAATATTATTTAATAATTCCATGATTTTTTATAACCTCCATAAATTCTTGTTTATATTTAGGTCCAATATAGCAAGACGAATCATCTGCCAGATATATAGTACAAGTAACAGGATCCACATTTTTAACATTGTTTAAATTAATAACAAAAGATTTGTGACATCTAACAAAATTATCAGGCAACTTATCTTCTAATTTTGCAAAAGAGCTGTAAGTATCATAATCACGAGAAGAGGTATGAAAAATTAATTTCATACCATCTCTTTTAATATAGTGAATTTGTGATTCATCGATAATAGTGTTTTTATTATCGATTTTAATATATTTCTTTGGTAATCCATTAATATCTTCAAACAATCTTTTTACAGTATCTTCTAATCTGTCATAGGTAATTGGTTTGGCAAGATAATCAAAAGTTTTAAACTTATATGCAACCATAGCATATTCCAAATGACCAGTAGTAAAAATTAAATAAACATTTTTATTCTTTTTTCTAACTGCTTCTGCTAATTCTAATCCACTTTTGTCAGCTTTTAAATTAATGTCTAGCATAAGGACATCAACTTTATTATCATCTACATAAGATAAAATATCATCTATGTTATCAGATGTATAACTTACGTTTGCTTCGAAATTATTTTTTACAAATATATTTTCTAACATTGTTTTCAATTTATTTAAAATATTTAAATTGTCATCGCAAATTATAAAATTCAACATAAATACAGCCCCCCTTTTTTAATTTATAAATAATATTCGACACAATTTGGAAAATTCCCTTATTTTTCCAAAAACAATAACAATATATGCTAAAAAATCTTTCTTGTCAAGGGTAAATTTACAAAATTATCCAATTTAGTAGAATAATTCATGACTGTTTTGTGTCTAAGTAATAATATAAGTATCAAAATTATGAAAATGACACTAAAAAAATTTTGGTAATATGTAACACTAAGTATGTAAAAAAATAAGTAGTTATTTTTTTGTACTTTTTTCATATGTATTAAATATAAATAATAAAATAAATAATCATTTTGTGGAGGTACCAGAATGCAAAAAAAAGTAAGTAAAAAAATTATAATAATAGGAATATTGATAATAGCTATTTTTTCTTTAAGTATTATACAAATAAAGCAACAGGAAATGATTTCTGTTAGTGCAAGCCAAATAAGTAATAAAAAAATAGGGTGGGGAATAAAAAGAAATGATGAGCATAAACAGCCAGATGTAGGGGCAATGAATCAAAATGTATTAGAAGAGAATAATGGAATTTGTTTAGGAAATAAAGAAAAAAAATATATCTATTTGACTTTTGATGAAGGATATGAAGCTGGATATACCACAAAAATATTAGAAATTTTAAAAAATAATGATGTAAAAGCTACATTTTTTATTACTGCTCATTATGTGAATACTCAAGAAGAATTGGTAAAACAAATGCTCGAGGAGGGTCATATTGTAGGAAATCATACTGTGAACCATAAAAGTATGCCTGATTTAACAGATGAAGAAATAAGAACAGAGGTGATGGAATTACATCAAGTAGTACAACAAAAATTTGGATATGAAATGAAATATCTTCGTCCACCAATGGGAGAATTTAGTGAAAGAACATTACAAATTACGAATTCATTAGGATACAAAAATGTAATGTGGTCATTTGCTTATCAAGATTGGGATGAAAAAAAACAACCAGATGAAGCAAAAAGTAAAGAAAAGATTTTGAAAAATTTACATCCTGGAGAAATTATGTTGTTACACGGAAATTCACAAACAAATACAAATATTTTAGATAGTATAATTAAAGAAGCTAGAAATATGGGATATGAATTTCATTCTTTAGATGAATTTGAAAAATAGATAAAAGGAAGAAAATAGCATGAGAAAAAAAAGATTTGAAAAAATTGAAAAAATGTTGGAGATACCACAAGAGGTATGTTCTAATGTGCCTAAAATTACAATAACAGGATTTGATGAATTGACGATTGAGAATTTTAAAGGAATTTTAGAATATGAAGAGTTTTTTGTACGAATTAATACTTATATAGGAATTATTAATATTAATGGTTATCAATTAGGATTAGAGAATATGTCAAATGATGATATTAAGGTGACTGGAAAAATAGAAAGCCTTGAAATAGAAAGGACAATAGAAGAAAATGCTAATTAAGATTTTATTAAGTTATTTAATGGGATATGTTAGAATTGAGGTAGAAGGATATTATGTAGAAAGATTTATTAATATTTGTAGAAACCAAGGAATTATCATTTGGAATTTAAAAAGAGAAAAAAATGTTAGATTAAAATTAAATGCTAGAGCAGAAGAGTTTAGAAAAATATGTCATATCGCAAGAAAAACAAAATGTAAAGTGAAGATAAAGCGAAAAAAAGGAATACCATTTTTAGTACATAGATATAAGAAGAGAAAATTCTTTTTTCTTTTATTAATAGTATTTATCTTGTTATTAATGGTAAGCTCACAATTTGTATGGAATATAGAGATAAAAGAAGAGCAGGGGCAAATACTAGAAAATATAGAACAAGATATAGAAGAAGTAGGACTAAAAATCGGGAAGTGGAAAGCAGATATTAATACAAAAGAGATTATTAATAAGGTAAGATTGAAAAGGCAAGATATTGCTTGGATGGGAATAGAACTAAAAGGAACCAATGCTATTGTTAAATTAGTAAAAGCAGAGGAAAAGCCAGAGATTATTGATGAAGAGGAATATTGTAGTATTGTTTCTGATAAAGCAGGAGTCATTACTAAAATTAATGCGCAAAATGGAACTGCTAATGTAAAGGAAGGAGATGTTGTAAAAGAAGGAGATGTATTGATTAATGGGTGGATGGAAGGAAAATATACAGGAATGAGATATGTACATGCAAAAGGTGAAATTATAGCAAAAGTATGGTATACTAAACACAAAAAAATCATGTATCATTCTACGGAAACAGAGGAAACAGGTAATATTGAAGAACAATATGAGCTTAAAATTAATAATTTTAAAATAAATTTGCACAAAGGGGTTTCAAAATTTAAAATTTATGATACAATAGAAACAGAAAGTAAATTTAAGATATTTTCAGATTTTTATTTACCCATTTCTATTGTAAAAAAGACCAATAAAGAACTACAAGAAGTCGAAAAAAACTATGAAATAGAAGAAGCAAAAAACATAGGGATACAAGAATTACAGCAAGAACTGGACCAAGAAATTCAAGACAAAGAAAAAATAGTAAACAAAAATATTAATACTTATGAGCAAGCAGATGGGGTAGACATATATGTTACATATGAAGTATTAGAAGAAATAGGGACAAATGAAAAAATTGTGTTTTGAAGGGATGATGTAGATGGAAGAAAAAAGCCTTAGAATAACTGGTGCAGATAAAACATTTTTTAATAAAATAACAAAAACTTTAACAAAAATATTGATTCCTACTCAAATAGGAATTAATGGAATGTTAATTTCTATTAAAAGAAATAGTGTAATAAAAGCTTTTGAAAACTATAAATTAGATACACAAGAATATGATAAAGAGGAATTAGAAAAAAAATATGAAAACTGTTATGAAGCATATTTAGAAGCATTAGATAGATATGTCTTAGATACTATTTATAAAAAAGTAAAAAATAATGCCGCATCAGATTTTGAAAAAGATGCATTAGCAAGATATTATGAAGTAACTAGTTTAAAAGAATCTGAATATGTGGAATATAAAAATAGAAAACAGAAATATTTAATAGAGTTGGATTATGAAACTGTTAAATTATCAGGCAAAGAAAAACTAATTGAAAGATACAATAGATTTTATATTTGTAAAATGGATAATTTGTATAAAAGCATTTTAAAAAATTATTCTATTAAATTAGCAGATTCTACAAATGTATATGAATCATCAAAAGAGTGGATTTACACAAAAATATTCCATACTTTGGAAGAATATATACAAAATATATTATCTTTAAAAATCCAAATAGGAGAAGATAAAAATTTACAAGATGTAATGAAAGAATATGAAAAATTTGAATCTTATCAAGTTGGAAAATTAGATACAAAAGATACTATTGAGAAAAATATGATTTTATTGGGAATTAGTAGAAAACTATTTACCCATAGTTTACCTTTAATAGTTGCTTCTCAATGTTATGAAAAATTATTAAAAGATGCTAGAGTTTTAGTACAAGATACAAAAATTGCTACAAAAAGAGAAAAAGCATATTCTATGTTAATTAATTTAATAGAAGATTATAATGTTAAGTTATTATCTACAAAAGTATATTGGGAAAATCCAAAAGAAAGAGAAGAATTTAAAAAATTCTGGAACCAGTATCAACAAATTACAAAATTAAAAAGTACGGATTTTATCGAATATGTTAGACAAAAAGAAATATTATTTATTAAAAACGATATGAAGAAACTGAATAAAGGAAAAACAGATTATAGTAAGATTATTAAATATTATAAAAGAAAATTAATTGATTATGGAGCATTGAGAGAATTAAAAAATACATATAAATCAAAAGGAAGATATATAAAAGCAAAGGAAGTTGCATAATGTTATATGAGATAGTATATCAAGAAATAGATGAAAATGAAAAATATGAAAAAGTAATAAAGAAAGTACTGAAAGAATGTTTTAAAGAAGAAAATATCCAAGATTCTGGGTTATATATTACCATTACTTTGACAAACCCAGAGTACATTAGGAATATTAATAAGCAATATAGAGGGATAGATAAAGCAACTGATGTGCTTTCTTTTCCTATGTTCGAAAAGGACGAGTTAGATAGAAAAATAAAGGAAAAAGATTTTCTGCCAGAAGATGTATTAGGAGATATTATTATTTCTATTCCAAAAGTAGAAGAACAAGCAAAAGAATATGAACATAGTTTTGAACGTGAATTAAGTTATATGGTGGTACATGGCTTTTATCATTTGATGGGATATGATCATATACAAGAAGAAGATAAGAAAATAATGAGAATAAAAGAAGAAAAGATTTTGTATTCATTAAAAATAGGACGAGATATTTAAACAAAATATATTTATATAGGAGGATGAAAAAGTGAGAAACAAAGGCATAAGAATTTTAATTATTGTTTTAGTAATATTAATTATAATTGCAGGAGGAGTGCTTGCTTATAAAATAGTACAAGATAAAAAAGAAACAGAGCCTGTTTTAGAAGAAAATAATATGATAGTGGTACCAGTAGAAGAAAAAAAGGTACAGATATTTCAAGGAAATGACAGACCAATAGCTGTAATGATTGATAATCACAATTTGGCTTGGCCACAAGGAGGATTAAATCAAGCTTATATGGTGTATGAAATTATTGTAGAAGGTGGAGAAACCAGATTAATGGCATTGTTTAAAGGAACAGATGTAGAAAAAATAGGACCTGTTAGAAGTGCAAGACATTATTTTATTGATTATGCAATGGAAAATGATGCTATTTATGCACATTTTGGTCAAAGTCCACAAGCTCAAAGTGATTTAAAGAAATATTCTATAGATGATATAAATGGTATTGCAGAAGATGGAACTACTTTTTGGAGAGTAAAAGATAAATATGCACCACATAATGCAGCAACTAGTACAGAAAAATTATTGCAATCTGCGAAAAATAAGAAATATAGAACTACTTCTTCAGAAGAAAGTGTTTTAAATTATGTGACTGATGAAGTAAATTTAGAAGATGGGCTAGGAGCAGTAAGTGTTACTATTCCACATTCTAGCCTACAAGTAGTAGAATATTTTTATGATGAAGAAAATAAAGTTTATCAAAGATATGCAAGAGATAAAGAACAAACAGATTGGACAACAGGAGAACCAGTAACAACTAAAAATATAATTATTACTTTTTGTGATAATTATACATTAACAGATAGTGAAAATAAAGGTAGACAAGGCTTGAAAAATATAGGAACTTTTGATGGATACTACATTACAAATGGAAAAGCAATTAAAATAAAGTGTATTAAAGAAGATAGACAATCACAAACAAAATATGAAGATTTAGATGGAAATGAAATTAAAGTAAATGATGGAAATACTTTTGTACAAATCTGTCCGACTTCAGCAAATGTAGTAATTGAAGCACCAACAGAAACTGATTCTGAAAATACTACTAATACAGTAGAATAAAATAAAGAAAAGAAGGAATGAAACAATGAATATTTATGATACAGCAAATAGACTTGCTAGTGAAATTAAACAATCAGAAGAATATGTAAATTACAAAATGGCAAAACAAGCTTTAAATTTAAATACAGAATTGAAGAAAAGAATGAGTGAATTTGAAAAAATGCGTTATGAGGCACAGATAGTACAGTTGCAGACTGGAAAAGAAGATACCGAAAAAATGGAAAAAGTAAAAAAACTATTTGAAGAATTAATTCAAGAAGAGGAAGCTAAAAAGTTTTTTGATGCAGAAACTAAATTTAATATAGTGATAGCAGATGTTAATAAAATTATCGGAGAAGCTATTAGAGATGTTATGCAATAAAATATATCATATATTTTAACTAAAAATAAAAGAGGGATGTATATGGAGTTTTTAGTGATTGCTATTTTATCATTAATAATTGGAGTAATATTGAGATATTTTTTCGATGTTAGTATCAAAGAAATCAAAGAATTAGCACAAAAGCCTAATTTAGATAAAATAGTAGAAAAATATCCAAATAATCAACAAGTAGCACAAGAACTATTGAAAAAGTTAAATAATGAGAAAGTAAAAATAGAAGAAAATGAAAATGCAGAAAGTAGTTTGTATATTGCTATTTCAGATAAAATATTTATTGGAAATATTCAAAAAAGTTATACTAGAATTCAAACTATATCACATGAGTGCTTACATTCTGTACAAAATAGAAAATTATTAATATTTCATTTTATACTTTCAAATTTATATCTTTTTTATTTTGCTATATTAGTTATTTTAGGAATCTTAAAGATATTACCTTTTCAAATGACATTTCTAATTAGTTTTGTTTTAATAGGTATGTTGTTTTATGCTGTAAGGATTTATTTAGAAAATGATGCCATGATAAAGGCACCATTTTTAGCAAAAGAATATATGCAAGGTAAACAAATTTCATCTTTAGAAGAAATAGAAGAAGTGATGAATGGGTATGATGAATTAAATCAAATTGGTATTAAAGCTGTAAATTATAAATTGTTTATAGGTATCATGATAAAAGTATTTTTATTAAGTATTATATTTTTCTTGTTCTAGTAAAATGGCTTAAAAAAAATTATATATTATTTTTCAAGTAATAATTTTATTCGAATATGTAGTCAAAATATGATAAAATAATTGCAATATTTGACTAAAAAAGATATAATAACAAGCAGTATGATGCCTAATTAGGAGAGGTGTTAAAAGAAAAATGAATAAGACAAAAAGAAAAATATTCGAAACTTCTATGAAACTATTTGCAGAAAAAGGTTATGATGCTACCAGCATTGAAGAAATTACTGCAACAGTTGGTGTAGCAAAGGGAACTTTATATTATCATTTTTCTAGTAAAGAGGAAATTTTTAATTTTTTAGTTGAAGAAGGAATTAAATTATTACAAAATAGTATTGATATAAAGACTGCAAAATTTTCTAATTATATTGATAAATTAAAAGCAATTGTATTAATACAAATTAAAGTGGTTGTAAAATACGAAGATTTAATTACTATTTTGTTAAGTCAATTTTTAGGAAATGAAGCAAGAAATCAAAAGTGCCAAATGCATATTTTTGAATATATTAATAAAATAGAACAAATCGTTGATGAAGGAATTAAATTAGGACAGATAAAACAGGGAAATGCACAAATAATTGCTTCAGAGATTTATGGATTAATATGTTCAACATTAGTATATAAATTAAGAAGTTCTAAAGAAATTGATATTATGAAATTATTTAAAGAATTTGAGAATACTGTAATAGAAGGATTAAGAATAAAATAGAAAAGGGGAGTAATCATGAGAAAACCAATATATGATGTCATGAAGTTTCGTAATTTAAAAGAAATGCTACAAAAGTCAGGAGAAGCTTATGGAAATAGACCAGCTTATATCTTTAAAACAGAAGAAGAGGGAAAATTTAGAGAAATTACACATAAAGAATTTAGAAATGATATTAATAATTTAGGAACAGCATTAATTGATTTGGGCCTAAAAAATAAAAGAATTGCTGTCATTTCAGAAAATAGATATGAATGGTGTGTTGCATATTTAGCTATTGTTACAGGAACAGGAATAGTTGTACCACTTGACAGAGCATTACCAGATAATGAAATAGAAAATTTAATTCTTCGTTCAGAAGTAGAAGCTATTTTTTATTCTAATAAATATAGTGAAGTAATGGAGCGTTTAAAAGAGCAAGGAAATACAAATATAAAATATTTTATTTCAATGGATTTAGAACAAGAACAAAATGGTATTTATGCAGAAAAACAATTAATTGAAGCAGGAAAGAAATTAATCGAACAGGGAAATAAAGAATTTTTAGATGCTAAAATTAATGAAGAAGAAATGAGTATAATGTTATTTACTTCAGGTACAACAGCCATGTCAAAAGCAGTTATGTTATCTCATAAAAATATTTGTAGTAATTTAATAGATATTGCATCTGTTATTAAAGTAGATGAATATGATAGATTTTTATCATTTTTACCATTACATCATACTTTTGAATGTACAGTTGGATTCTTATATCCTGTTTCAAAAGGTGGTGCTATTGCGTTTTGTGAAGGAATTCGTCATATTGCAGATAATATTAAAGAATTTCAAATTACAGCCATGATTTCTGTTCCAATTCTTTTTGAAAACATGTATAAAAAAGTAATGAAAGGAATTGAGAAAAAAGGAAAATTAGAAACTGTAAAAAAAGGAATTAAAATTAGTCAATTTTTATTAAAATTTGGTATTGATATTAGAAAAAAATTATTCAAAGAAATTCATGATAATTTAGGTGGTAAAGTTAGGTTATTTGTGGCAGGAGGAGCAGCTTTAGACCCAGAAGCAGAAAAAGGGTTTAATGCATTAGGATTTACAATGTATCAAGGATATGGATTAACAGAAAGTTCTCCAGTAATTGCAGCAGAAGATGATAAATATAGAAGATTAGGTTCTATTGGAAAAGCATTTCCAAGTATGGAAGTAAAAATAGATGAACCAAATGAAGAAGGAATAGGAGAACTGCTAGCAAAAGGACCTACTATTATGTTAGGATATTATAATAATGAGGAAGCAACAAAAGAAACAATCGAAGATGGCTGGTTACATACAGGAGATTTAGCAAAAATTGATAAAGATGGATATATTTTTATTTGTGGTAGAAAAAAATTTGTTATTGTATTAAAAAATGGAAAAAATATTTATCCAGAAGAATTAGAAGCTTTAATTAATAAAATTGAAGGAGTAAAAGAATCTTTTGTTTATGGAAGACCAGAAGATGATGGAGATTATAAAATTTGTGCTAAAATTGTTTATGATAAAGAATTAATGGAAGAAATTTATCATGAAAAAGAGGAAGAAAAAATAAAAGAGATTATTTGGCAAGAAGTAAAAAAAGTAAATAAAACTATGCCTGCATATAAATATATTAGAGATATAATTGTAACAGAACAAGATTTAATTAAAACAACAACTCAAAAAATAAAAAGATTTGAAGAAATAAAAACTATTAGTTAAAAATACATAAAATATGTTGCAATACTATTTCTCTTAGGGAAATGGTAAAAAGGGAGAATTTGGCAAAATTGTTAAAATGTCGAAATCTCCTATTTTTTGTAATAAAAATGTAATATTTCTGTAATCAAAACTTAAAAATAAAATAAAGCAATTCTCTTGTAGTTTTTTGATGATTCATGTATAATAAAATATGAAATAGGAAGAAAGCTATTATGCGTAAGATAAAGGAGGTACATTACATGTCTAAATCTGGCATAGTAAATGTGAGAATGGTTATCACAGAAGAAAAAATATTATCAAATATAGATAAAATACAAAAAATGATTAATCCAAATAGTAAAAAGCAAATTGTGCAATTAGAAGAAGATACATATTTTAAAGATTTAATAGAATCTGTAAAAACATATTTAATAGAATATCCAAAAAAGAAAAATTTCCCTGCTAGTGTCTATAAAGCTGCTTATGGACTAGTTGAATATGCTACTAATCAATTTGAAGAAAATACAAAAAAAATAGAAGAATTAATTAGACAAAGAGAACAAAATATCAGTTTAGCTGGAGATTTAAAAGAATTAGTAGAAACAGTAGAAAATAAAGATAAAGATTGGAAAGATAAAGTAAAAAAAGCAGAAGATAATTTTTCAGAAGATATTATAGAAACTTTAACTATTGTAGGAAAAGCAAAAGGAACTACTTCACAAAACTATCAAGATGCTATTAAATTATTAAATGCAAGAATTAGTAATTTAGAAGCTAATTTACATATAGAAATAGATATGGAAAGAATAGAAGATAGGTCAAAAGCTTTAAGTTATATCGGAATAGAAGTTGCAGATGCTTTAAAATCAATTCCTACACCAGTAGAAGAAGTACAAGAAACACCAGTAGAAGAACAACAACAAGTTACTGTTACAGAGCAAGCAACAACAGAACAACAACAATATGTCCAAGAAACAACATTTGAAGCTAAACCAAGTTTATGGCAAAGAATTAAAAATAGTAAATTTGTGAGAACCATTAGATATATCACTAAGATTAGAATTAGATTAGATTATTCTGCTTTACCAGAAGGTAGAGGAAATAATGAATAAAAGATAAAAAGCTAGGAACTAAATCCTAGCTTTTTGAATAAAATTTTAAAAAACTATTGACAAGGTAAATAAAATGGTTTATACTTTAACTTGCTTGAATAATTGCTCCCTTAGCTCAGTTGGTCAGAGCAACCGGCTCATAACCGGTGGGTCCAAGGTTCGAATCCTTGAGGGAGCACCAAAAAAACTTGTAACTAAAATTATTGGTTACAAGCTTTTTTTATTTTTAAAATAATAAAGCTAATATTTTTGGAAGAAAAATAATTAATCCTATTATGAAAGAAATAAAAGCAACAACAAGTACAGCAGCTGCAGAGATATCTTTTGCAGCTTTAGCTTTTTCATGAATTTGTGGCATTGCTAAATCAACAGTTAATTCAATTGCTGTATTAATTAATTCTAAACTTATAACTAGTCCAAAAAGAATAATACATGTAATCCATTCCACTATGGATATTTTTAACAAAAAGCCAGCAATAATAACGCAAAGCATGATTAAAAGATGAATTTTTAAGTTTTGTTCTTCTTTTAATTCTCTATGTACACCTTCAAAAGCATATTTAAAACTATTTCTTAATTTTTTTCTTTTCTTTTTAAATTCTTTTAGTTTTTCCATTTATTTTATTTCTCCTTTTCTAATTTTAATATATCATGTAAAATGGTAGTAAATACAATGAGATAAGCAATAGAAATTAAAAATCCTGCTAAAACATCACTTGTATAATGGACCCCTAAATAAATTCTACTAAAACCAATAGAAAAAATTAGAATAGATATTAAAAGGGATAGACAATATTTTAATTTTTGGTTTTTTACATTTTTTATAATCAGATAAATGAGCAATCCATAAAATGCAGTATTTACCATAGAGTGTCCTGAAGGAAAACTAAATCCAGTTTCTTCAATTAGACGATAACCTTCTGGTCTTGGTCTTTGTATGATGTTTTTTAAAAGAAGGTTTAATATAGTAGAAAGTGCTAAATTTATAGTAATACATAAACCAATTTTTTTATTTTTTAGGATAATTAAAGATAAGATAGTTATAGTTATTAAAGCAACTGCACTTCCTAGATTAGTTATTATTTTTAGTACATTTGTTAAAATGGGATTTCTCATTCCTTTAACAACAATGTTGTATACTGAATAGTCTAGTGCTAGTGTTTCATATTCAAATACATCTTCTAGTATTGATAAAAATAGAATAATACATATAAATAAGATAATCCATTTATAATCTTTTAGTATTATTTTCTTTAGTTTTTCTGTCATTTTTTATACTCCTTATTTAAATGGATTATACTATATACTTGTTTGATTTGCAATTATTTTTTTTGCGAAAATTTACCGTAAAAATTTTTCTAAATGTATTGACAAATATTTGGAAAGCGGTTATAATAGCTATTGTTGAAGTTCTTCGACAATATGGGTAGGTGGCCGAGTGGCTAAAGGCGGCAGACTGTAAATCTGTTCTCATTTGAGTACGATGGTTCGAATCCATCCCTGCCCACCAATGACGTTTCTGTTCGAACTAAATTGAATAGATAGATACAAAATCAATCAGAAAATAAAATCTGGTTGATTTTTTTGTTGTCTATAAACAATATTGAAATCATCCAATCGAAAGGATGGTGCAAGTAAATGAAGATAATTAAGCAAGAACTACAATTTGAAGAAAGTCTAAAGCAAAGAGTAGAATTTATATGTGAATTTTCTAAAGTTACTCCTACTTTTATTAATGGTAGTATTAGAAAAATTGAAAAAACTAATCTCACATATATTGAACCACATAGAGTAATAATTAAAAATATTACATTTTTAGTTTTTAATTATTCAAATGATGTATATATTTCAAATTTAACTAAAAAGATTAAATTATCAGAATTAGAAGAATATATAAAAAACATATGAATACCAGTATTTGACATTTCTACAAATTATGATATAATAATTCAAGTAAACCAATTATGTTTATGGAGATGATTATATGATTTTGAAAAAATTGCATTTTAAAATAAAAATTTTACAGAGATGTCATTAGTATTAGTACTTTTGATGTCTTTTTTGTTAGATTGGAGGTTTTAAATTGAACGAAGAAAAGAAAAAATGTGGTTTATATATGAGAGTTTCAACCGAAGACCAAGCTCGTGAAGGTTTTAGTTTACCAGAGCAAAGAGAACGATTAGAGTCTTTCTGTAAGTTCAAAGGTTATGAGATAATAGACTATTACGAAGATGCTGGAATAAGTGCTAAAACTGGGAATTATAGACCAGAATTTGAAAGATTAAAAAATGATATAAAATCTAAAAAAGTAAATACAATAGTTGCTTTAAAACTAGATAGAATAACTAGAAGTATTTATGACTGGGAAAATTTAATGACATTTTTAGATGAAAATAATGCATATCTTGATTGTGTTAATGATGAAATAAATACAACAAGTGCAAATGGTAAAATGATTTCAAGGCTTCTAATGAGTGTAAGTCAAAATGAAATCGAAAGAACAAGTGAAAGAACCAAAGTAGGTTTAGCAGGTGCAATTAAATGTGGTCATATTCCCCACGTTGCTCCATTAGGCTATAAACATGAAGATAAAAGATTAGTAATAGATTATTCAACTAAAGATATTATAGTTAGGATATTTGATTTATATTACAATGGATATTCTTATCAGAAAATAAGCAATTTATTTAATGAAGAAAAAGTACTAGGCAAAGATAATTGGAGAGATTCTACAATACAGACTATTCTAGAAAATGAAATATATAAAGGAGATTTTATTCACGGTAAAAGAACTAAACACCCTACCTATTATGAAGATGTAGTTGAGCCTATTGTTTCTAAAGAAATGTGGGAAGATTGCCAAGTGCAGAAAAAGAAAAATTCAAGAAGTTATCAAAGAACACTGACATATTTATACTTGCAAAAGTTAAAATGTCCTAAATGTGGCAGAATATTAGGTGGAAAAGCTACTACAAAGAAAAATGGTAATACCTATTTTTATTATTATTGTAACGACTGTAAAATTCAATTTAAAGAAAAAGTTATAAATGATTACTTTAGTCAATTTATAGATGAATTAACAGAATATGACTCTGTTGTAAATCAATTCTTCTTGCCTATGATAAAGCAAAAATTTGATGAACCTAGAGAACAATTAGAAAAAGAGATAAATAATCAGAAAAATAAACTAGAAAGAATAAAAAAAGCCTATGTTAATGGAGTATTTGAATTACAAGAATACAATGAAGAAAGAAAAATTGTAGAAAGAGCAATTATTGAACTTGAAAATAAATTAGACTATACAGACTGTGCTGAAGAATTAAGATTCACTCCAAAAGATATTCTATTAAAAAGAGATATTGATTTTATAAACAAAATAAAGCTAGATAAAGAATATCAAGAAAGAACTAAAACTTGGAAAGATTATACTAGAAAAGAACAAGCAGAACTAATAATGAAATATGTTGATGAAATAGAACTTACTTTAGTTGGTAATGAAGTAGTTGTCAATCAAATTAACTTTAGAGAGTCAATTTGTAAGCCTTGTCAAGAATTATATGATAATGGTTATATTGATACTATAAAACCAGCCATTTTTGGTAATGTACTTGGTAATATTAGATTTAGCAATTATTTACCTGAAGAAGAAGTTGGAGAAATCATTATGAGATTAAGACAATACTATGATGTTGGCTATGCTGAAGCAACATACTATGTAGATAAACAAGTATTCTATTTCAATTTCAAGGAAGATAACTCTGCTATCGTTAGAGTGTTTCCTTTAAAAGATTACTACAAATTAGATCCAGAAAATAAAATGAAAACTTATGAATTTGGAATAATATATATTCGTGAAGAAGATAAATTCCAAATGCAAGAAATTGACTCTGCATTTGATTATATACCAGATGAAAGTAACAATAGTGTAATTTATACTAAAGATACTACACCTATTCCAATAGGTGTTAAGCCAGTAAAATTCTGCGAAGAAAATGCTGAAACAACAAATTAACGTGGCACGTTTTGTTTTTACAAAGTAAAAATGAAAGTGGCGATAGTTAATTTGGATAAAATTTATCTATGGAAGATAAATTTTATTGCCTCGCAGAGCCCCCGAGTTGTGTTAGCATGACACAACTCATAGGGGGTTAGGACTTATGACAGAGCCAAAGTCCTGTGAAAAATACTTCGTATTTTTATGGAGCCTTCGGCTTAAAAAGAATCTTTAAGGAGGTGCTTTTGATGGAACAAGAATTAGCATATTCATTTCACCTAGGTAGTGATAAAAACAAAAGTAAATTAGCCAAAAGAGTATCAAAAGATAATGTATCTGGTACTACTTCTCTATCAAATAATGCTATTCAAAATGCAAATGATTTATCTAGAGTTAATAAGCATAATTTAAGAGATTATGATAAAAATAAAGAATTAATTAAAGTAATTTATGGTACAGATAATATTATAACTGATGTAAAAGATTTGTATTTAAAAGAATTTGAAGAATCTAAGATAGATTATAATAATAAGCAAAGTCGTGAAGATAGAAAAATCAAAGACTACTTCCAAAAAGTATGTGAATCTCAAAACGATATAGCCTGTGAAATTATAATAGAACTTGGAGATATGGACTTTTGGAATGATAAAGACCAAGAATATAGATTAAAGATGATTGATGTATATAATGAACAAATAAAAGATTTAATTAAAATTGTACCAACTTTTAAAATAGCAAATGCTACAATACATTTTGATGAAACTTCTCCACATATGCACATTGTAGGTGTACCAGTAGTTGAAAATTGTACTAGAGGGATGAAAAAACAAGTTGGAAAAAGCAAGCTATTTACTAAAACATCATTAACTCAAATACAAGACAAAATGAGAAATGCTTGTATTAAGTCATATAATAAGTTTTATGAAGTTGATACTAGACTAAAAGAAAAACAAAAAGGTAGAAATCAAGATATAAATGTAAAAGATATGAGTAATTACAAAAAAATTAAGAAACAATTGGACAAGAACACACAAAAACTTGTTGAAGCAAATAATCAAACAGAAAAACTAGACAATAGCAGTAAAGATATAAATTCAATATTAGATAAACTAAAACCATCTAAACTTAATAAAAATAATAATCTTATTTCAAACGAGGATGTTGAAAAAATAAAAAAATTTACCAAAGATGTAAAAGATATTACTAAAACAGTTAGAAGTGTAAATGACTTAAATATGGCTATTAAAGATTTTGAACATAGTTCTTTTGAAATAGCACAAGAAAATTCTTCACTAAAATATCAATTAGAGTTAAAAACTGATGAAATTGATAAATTGAAAAAAGATTTATCTGCTAAAGATAAGATCATTGGTAAATTACAATCGGAAAAAGAAAAAATAAAACAAGAATTGAAAAAATTTAAAGACTTTTGGCATAATATTATGAGCCATTTCCATAAGCGAATATGCTATGATAAAGATGAAAACTATAAAATAGTTAGTGATGACTTATACAAAAATGGTATATTTACTGATGATGAAAATGAAATTGAAAATAATATTGCTAGAAAAGTAAGACCTAAAGAAGAACTAGAAAATAAGAGTAAAAAGAGAAATAATTATGAATTAAAATAAGGAGTAAAAAAATTATGAAAGAAAATAAAGTTGAGAATGTAATAAATATAATTAAAGATTTGGATACAAAAGATAAATTGAGATTAGGAATTTGCTTAACTACAAGTGATTGGGCTAATATTTTATATAATAAAACAGAAATGTATGAGAAATTTGATACTATGTTAAAAGAAATTGATGAAGAATATAGAACTACTTTAGTAAATTTTGCAAAATATAAGATTGTAATGTTTACAATGGCTAAAATTATGGAGATGGAACAAGTTGAAAGAAATCAAGTTTCTTTGTATTTGTTTAATAATACTAACTTAAATAAAAAGATTAGTCGTAATTAGGCAATGAGTATTAGTGGCTAAAGTGTTGAAAAAGCATATATTTTGTGATATACTATTTACACGTTAAGAGGTAAAAATGGATAAAGAAGAAATATTAAATAAAATAAAAAGATATGTGAAAGAAGTATGTAAAAATGACTCATCCGGTCACGATTGGTGGCATATACAAAGAGTATATAATAATGCAATGTTAATAAACAAAAAAGAAGGAGCAAATGAGTTTGTATTAACTGCAATTGTTTTAATGCATGATTTATATGATCACAAATTTTATGATGGAAATATTGAGGAGAAGTTAGAAGAATTACTAAAACAATTACAGGTTTATGAGTACATATCAGAAGAATATAGAAAAAATATAATTAATAGTTGTGCAAATTTAGGATTTAGTAGTAATTTTTCTGTAAAAAAAGAATTATCACAAGAAGGAAAAATAGCACAAGATGCAGATAGATTGGATGCATTAGGAGCTATTGGTATTGCGCGAACTTTTGCATATGGCGGAAAAAAAGGAAAACTAATATACAATCCAAATAATAATGGACTTGTTGAAGAAAAAGAATATGTTCAAAAAGGTTCTAAAACTTCAATTAGTCATTTTTATGATAAATTATTAAAAATAAAAGATTCTATAAATACAGATACTGCAAAGGAAATATCAATAAAGAGACATAAATTTATGGAAGATTTCTTAAATGAGTTCTTTGATGAATGGAATGGAGAAAAATGATAGATACAGGATATTTATTTTCAAAAGATGACAAAAGAATATTTGTAAATACATGTTTAGGATGTACAGGTAAATGTTCATATTGCTATTTGGGAAAAATGGGATATGATAATAATGCTATAGTTTCAAGAGTAAAGAAAGCTGAAGAATTAATTAAAGAAATTGAACAACAACGGAATTTCAAATGAAGTATTAATAACATTAGGTTGCTTTTCGGAATGCTGGGATAATAATAATAAACCAGAAACAATAAAATTAATTCAGTATTTTTTACAAAGGGGAAATCAAATTCAATTATCTACAAAAAAAGAGATAAAAACGGAAGAATTTTGTCAACTTAAAAATCTGATTCAATATTTAGGACAGCTAGTGGTTTTTGTTAGTTCGGCAAGTATAAGACAGTGGAACACAATTGAGAGAGGAACAGATGCACCAAATAAAAGATTTAACACATTTGAATTATCAAGACAGCTAGATATTCCAACAGTTTTATATATGAAACCAGTATTAAAAGGAATAACTATTAAAGATATTGATTTATATAAAGAAGTTATTAGTAAATATGACATAAAAGATGTTGTTGTAGGAAGTATTTTTGGTGAACAGCCATCTCAAGAAACAGTGCATTTTTCTGATAAGGGATTACTATTTTATAATCCTGTTTCAGATGAATCACAAATTAAAAGAGAATTAATGGCAACAGGAAATGTAAGAGTGTTTTCAAGAAGTACACAGGTTACACAATATTATAAAGACAAAAGTAAAAATATAGAAAGATAATAAGTTTAATTAGATAATAGAAAATATGTTATAATTATAAGCAATGTAACATTTTATAACTCCATTAAATCAGTGACTATATACAAATTTATTATGGATAATTAACACAAAAGAACAAGTTTGTTCTTCTTCGCTTTTAAAGCCAGGCTTTTTTATTGGTTTTATATATTTTATATTGGTCTTGTATTTTATAAAAAATATGATATACTTTAATAAATTGATTGATATTTGTATCAATCGTCAAGAAAGCCAAAAAAGTTGTAGATAACTACTTCGTTGGCACCAAGACGAGTTTTTGTCGAACTCTCTGTAATGCTTGATACAACTTGATTTCAAGATTATAAGAATTTGACAACACAAAAACTTTAAACCGTTTCAAAAAAGAAACGGTCTTTTTTTGACCAAAAATATTGAAAAAAGGAGGTTTTTGTGGTATTATGTTACATATAATTAAACAAGAAATCAATATGAGTAAAGAATTACTCTCTAAAATTGAATGGACTTGCAAAATGAAAAAGGTTAAACCAGAAATTATCAATGGTACCTTAAGAATTGTGGAACATACTAATTTAGCGTATGTAGAGCCACACAGAGTAATTATTAAAGATAAGATGTACTTATTCTTTAATGAGCAAGATTACTTCTACATAGATAGTTTGGAAAATAAATATCCACTATCAAAATTTAATGAATACATAACATAGCAAGTCAAAACATTGATATTTTAGAGTTTTTAAAAATTGTACTATATTGATTTATTAATCGTATTTAAAAATAAAAGGATAGAGATAGTTAAAGCAATAAATATAAAATTCTAAAGTGTCAATAGCAAAGGCAAACATGCTATGTGGCACTTTTTTTGGTGTCTTTCTATTATTCATTAAAAGAAGGAGGTAATGTTGTAATGAATGAAGAAAGAAAAGTGGCAGGAATTTATATTCGTGTAAGTACAGAAGATCAAGCACGTGAGGGATTTAGCTTAGGAGAACAGGAGGAGAAATTGAAACAACTTTGTAAATATAAAGATTATAAGGTCTATAAAATTTACAAAGATGCAGGAATTAGTGCAAAAAATATGTCTGGCAGACCTGCCTTTCAGCAAATGCTAGAAGATATGAGAGCAAGCAAAATTAATTATATTGTAGCCTATAAATTAGATAGAGTTACAAGGTCTGTGAGAGATTTAGAGGTGTTAATTTCAGAACTAGAAGAACATCATTGTTATTTAGTATGTGATAAAGATGATGTAAATACTTCAACTGCTAATGGGAGATTTTTTGTCAGAATGCTAACAGTTTTATCTCAGTTAGAGATTGAAATAGTATCAGAAAGAACAAAATTTGGTCTAACAGGTGCAATAAAATCTGGACATCTTCCACGGAACTTGTCCACTAGGTTATAAACGAGATGAAACAAAGAAAGTTGTAATTGATGAAACTACAAAAGATATTATTATTAGAATATTTAATCTATATTTACAAGGTAAAAGTTATCAAACGATAGCCAATATTTTAAACGAAGAAAAGGTTTTAGAACCTAAAAAATGGGATGATTCTACCATAGAAAAAATACTCAATAACAAAATCTATGTAGGAGATTATGAAAGATTTAAAAGAGTAGCAAAAGAACAAGGAAAAGAGCCAGTAATATATCCTAATGTGGTAGAGCCAATTATAACAAGAGCAATGTTTGAAGATGTGCAAATACAAAAAGAAAAAAATCAAAGAGCATATTGTAGAGATAGAGTTTATATATTTATGCAAAAAATGAAATGTCCTAAATGTGGTAAATTAATGGGAAGTAAAGGAACAGGTGGCAAAAAGAAAAAGTATATGTATTATCATTGTTCAGACTGTAAAATCTATCTTCGTGAGGATTTAATAGAAGAACAAGTAATGCCAATGATAATGGACTTAATTGAATATGATATGACAGTCAAAAAATACTTCTATCCTGTTTTAGCAGATAAAAAAGAGAAAAACACAGATAAAATTGATAAGGAAATAAACACATTAAGAAATCAAAAAAGCAGAATAAAAGAAGCATATTTGAAAGAAATAGTTGATGTAGAAGAATTTTCAAAAGAATATAAAGCAATTGATGAAAAATTAGAAATACTAGAACAAAAAAGAATTGAAACAATAGACTTAAATAGACAATCTTTTAGTCCACAACATTTAATGGCAGACAGAGATGTAGAAAAAGAAAAACTAATTCGTTCAAATAAATTTTATGACATGCTAATGGCAGAATGGAAAAGTAAAGATAAAGAAGAAAAACAAGAATTTGTTTCAAAGTTTTTAGAAAGCATAACTGTTGAAAAAGACAGCAAAGGTAATTATAAGCTAGTTAATTTGAAATTAAGAAAAACATTTATAGAACAAATATATAAACTAATGCAAAATGGAATGTTTGATATAAATATTGCAGATGAAAAAGACAAAGAAGTTAGAACAACAGTTATGATGGACAAGCAAGAACTACAAGAATATATTGAACGATTAAATGACTATTACGAAGTATCTTATTATGAAGTGGCAAGACTAGATGAACCAAAAAAAGATTATCAGAAAAAATACCTTACAATAGATGAAACAAATGATAATGGAGAAAAACTTTTTAAATTAGTCGAATTAATAACAGATGATAAAAAGTATCCACAGAAAAAAGCAAATAGAATTGTAGGAGCAATTAGAGTAAAGGAACGAGAGAAAGTTAGTTAAAAATTATAATGGAGGAATTGAAAGTGAAAAATAAAGAAGTAAGAGAAAACAATATTGAAAATAAATATGGAATGGAATATGCAAAGATTGGAGATTATTATATGCCTAACTTGGTATTAGAAAAAGAAAAAATTATATTAAATAAATACGGAAGAATGAGATTAAAATTTCTAAAAGAAAATAAGAAAGCAGAATATACAATAATGTTTATGAATGGAACTTTGAATAAACATTTAAAAGAGATTCAAGAAACAGCACAAACAAGAGTTAACATTATAATTGTGCAACTAAAACAACAAAATAATTTAACAGAAGAAATGAAAAATACAGACCAATTATATTGGGTTAGTATAATGAATAGTTTTAAAAATATAGCAGAAGAAATTGTACTAAATGAATTAATATATGTATAAGGAATTACTGGTAGGAGAAAACAGGCAAATGTATAGCCAAATTTAATATCTATAAGTGTAGCGAGCATAGGTTTTGTGTTGCCACGAAAACCGACAGCTTACGCTGAAAGGAGATTTTATCCCCTATACCCCCTACTTTTATAAAAGGAAAAAATTAAAAATAAGAATTAAAATTGAATAAAAGATAGAAAAATTTTAAGAAAGATTTTATAAAAAATGAAATAAAAAGGAAGTGAAAAAATATGAGAAATAGAACAATAGGAATTAATGTTAGAGTAAGTGAAAGCGAGAAGAAAAAATTAAAAAGAAATGCTAAAAAGAGTGGATTAAATTTATCAGCTTATTTAAGAAAATCAGGATTGAAACAAGAAATTTATGCAATACCAGATGAAAATATTTATAAAATTTATACAGGAATTGTGGAATTAAAAAATGAATTTCCTTATATGAATGATGAAGAAATAAAAGAAAAAATAACAAAAATGCAAAGTGACTTTTTAAATATTTACAACTATAAAAAAGATGGAGATGATGTAGATGGCAACAACGAAAATATGGGCAATTAAAGATAGTCTTTCTCGTGTGGTAAATTATGCAAAAAATCCAGAAAAAACGATATTTTCTGATTTAAAACAAGTACTAAAATATGCAGAAAATGATGAGAAGACTATTGATAAAAATGAAAAAACTATGTATGTAACTGGAGTAAATTGTAGAGCAGAAACAGCATATGAAGAAATGATGTCAGTACAAAATAGATTTGATAAAACCACAGGAAATGTTGCATATCATGCATACCAAAGTTTCAAGACAGGAGAAGTATCACCAGAATTAGCTCATAAAATTGGAGTAGAACTTGCTGAAAAAATGTGGAGTGAATATCAAGTAGTAGTTGCAACACACTTTAATACTGGCACATATCATAATCATTTTGTAGTAAATTCAGTAAATATGTTTACAGGGAAGAAATTTAATTGTAATAAGGGGGCATATTATCATTTCAGAGAGTTATCAGATGAACTATGTAGAGAATATGGACTAACAGTTATTGAAAAACCAAGAGGAAAAACACCAAGAAGTATATATTTTGCAGAAAAACGAGGAAAGCCAACAAAATATAATGTAATAAGAAAAGCTATTGATGAAACAATGGAAATGTGTATAAATTATGGACAATTTAAAAAGATAATGCTTAAAAAAGGTTATATTATAAATGATGATTATAATAGGAAGTATCCAACAATTCGCTCAATGAATGATAAAAAAGCAGTAAGAATGTATCATTTAGGAGAAGAATATTTGCCAAAAAATATTGCAAACAAAGTTGAACACAACCCTTATTATTATCAAAATAGATATATGGAATTTATACACCATAAAAAGAAAAAACAAAAATATAAAGTTTACAAGTATAAAGGTAAATTCAAAGGCATAAGTAAAATGAGTGGAATTGATGTAATATTTTTATTATTATTTCATTTATTAGGACTATTACCCAAACGAGAAAACTATCAGCCACTATCTCCAGAAATGAAACAAGAAGTAAGAAAAATGGAACGATATTCAAATGAAATTAGACTTATTGTAACTGAAAAACTAAAAACAACAGAAGATGTAAAAAGCTATATTACACAAACTGAAAAAGATATTGAAGATGTTACTAATTTAAGGCAAAAATACAGAAATAAGCTGAGAAATTGCAAAGAAGATAACTTAATAGAAGAATACAAAGAAAAGCGAAGTGAATGTACTACAACACTAAATAAGTATAGAAAAAATCTAAAAATAGCAAACTATATTTTAGAAGATATACCAAAGGTTAAAGAAGTTATAAAAATTGAAATACAAATGAAGAGAGCTCAAGAAGATATTACTAAAACAAAGAAAAAAGATAGGAATTTAAACAGATAATAATACAAAGAGGTTGTTATATATAAAAGTGGCAATCTCTTTTATATTAATTTTTGGAAATAATTGTTTTTATACGGATTTTATGATATAAATAAGGAAAATACGAAAATTGCGACGTTTTTATAGCAAGTTTTAAAACGGAGGAAAATAAGAATGGATAAAAAAACTATTATGATTGATATGGATGAAGTTATTGTAGTAGGGAATTTCTCAAATTATTTAATAGAATTTTTAGGAAAAGTAGATTTTGACAAACTACATAGTCAATATAGACAAGATTTAATAAAAGGAAAAGAGGAAGAATTTAAGACAATATATAAATATAAAAATTTATATAAAAATAATAATGGAAACTATATTGAGCCATTACCTAATTGTATAGAAGTAATCAAAGAATTAAATGAAAAATATGATGTTTATATTGCTACAACTTATATTTGGAAAGAAGATGTAATTGATGCAGCTACTAATTTAAAAAATAAATTTGAGTATTTACATTATTGGCTTCCTTTTATTGATACAAATAATTTTATATTTATGACAGACAAAACAAAAATAAAATATGACATAGGAATTGATGATAGAGTATCAAATTTAGAAAATTGTGATAAAAAGTTATTATTTACAGAATTTAGAAATAAAAAATTAACTGATAACGAACTTAAAGCTAAAGGAATAGTAAGAGTAAATAATTGGCTAGATGTAAAAGAAGAATTGATATAATTAAAAATATAAGGGATTCAGAATATATATAGGATTGGAGAGAAATATTATGGATAAGCCAATAAGAAAGGCAGTACGATGCTATTTAATAAAAGACAATGAAGTAGTAGTAACAAAATATAAAAAAGGTAATAAAAAAGAAGGATATTACGATATACCTGGAGGCAAAATTGAGGAAGGAGAAAACCCAAAGCAAACAGCAATAAGAGAAATGAAAGAAGAAACAGGAATAAATATACAAAATCTAAAATATAAAGGAATTATGACAATAGAATATCCAGATAGAATGTTTATATTTGACACATATATCTCTAAGGAATATGAAGGAGAACCACAGGAGTTTGAGGAAAATACATCAGAGTGGATAGATATAGATGAATTATTAAAAAAAGAAAAAATATTGTCGAATATAATATTATTAGATAAATTTCTTATAAAAGGCTTAATAGAGGATAATTGCAATTTTAACTTACATATAAAAGTAGATGAACAAGAGAATATTTTGCGAATAGACTATAAATTAGAAAAAGATAATAATAAGAAAATGAAATAATGGAGGTCATAAAATAATGAAAATAGCAGTTATTTCAGATATACATGGGAATTTAGAAGCATTAAAAGCAACTCTAAAAGATATAGAAAAAAGAAAAGTAGATAAAATCATATGTTTAGGAGATATAATAGCAAAAGGAGTACATCCAAAAGAATGTATATCATTAATAAGAACAAACTGCGAAATAGTATTACAAGGGAACTGTGATGTTCATTTTTCAACAGAGCATAAGAATATTGACGAAATGAATGAGCAAGAGAAAAAAAGAATAAAATGGAATCAATCATTAATAGATAAAGAGGATAGAGAATATTTATTAAATTTACCGTTTTGCTATGAACTATATATGAGTGGGAGTTTAATAAGATTATTTCATGCAACACCTACTATTAATAACAAAGCAATATTAAATGTTGATAGTATTGAAACAAAATAGCAAATGTTTTTACCAAGTGAAAAAACACTATCTCAAGATATTGCAGATGTTGTAATATATGGTCATATTCATCATCCATATATGGACAAAATATACAATAAAACTATAATAAATGTAGGAAGTGTAGGAAATTCTTTCGATGTTATAAGGAATAAAAATAAAGATAGCGACGTGTTAGAAACTACGAAAAGTAATTATCTAATAATTGAAGGAGAATACGGAAGTAGAGAATATTTGTCAGATATTTCATTTCAGTTTATAAAAGTACCTTATGATATTGACAGAGAATTAGAAGATGAAAATTTGAATATTGAAAAAGAAAACTATAGATTTGAGTTAAAACAAGGTATGTATAGAGATATGACTAGAATTAACGAAAATTTTAAAAAATTAGGAATAGATGTGGATAAAATTTAAGGAGGAAAATTGCAATGGAAATTATTGTAGGAGGAATCATTGAAAAAGACAATAAAATATTAATGGTAAAAGAGGCAAAAAAGAAATGTTATGGAAAATGGAATGTACCTGCCGGGCATTTAGAAGATGGAGAAACAATATTCCAAGGAGCTATTAGAGAAATATTTGAAGAAACAGGATGTAAAGTTAGACTGAAAAATGTACTTCCAATAATAAATAAAGAATGGGAAAATGTTACATTTTTATTAATAACTTTTACAACGGAATTATTAGAAGAAAACATTTCTTTTAATAAAGAAGAAATTTTAGATGTTAAATGGATTTCAAAGGAAGAGTTAAAAAATATGACAAGTGAAAACTTAAGAGATGAAAAATTAATAAAAAGCACATTAAAAATGCTTGAAGAAAATAAATTATATCCTTTAGATGTAATAGAAATATTATAATATATCAATTCATGGAAATAACTAAAACGAGATGATTGATTTTAGAAAGGCAGAGGAAAAAAAGATTATGATTTAGAAAATAGCAGTTAAAAAATATACATAGAAAAACTAAAATGGTATGAAAATTGAAAGTGAGGCAAGTAAAAAATATGTCAAATGAAATTAAGTTATTAGATGATGATTTTATAAAAATTGTGAAAGCTATTGAACAAGATATATTAGAGACTAGATTTAACATCATAGCTAAAGCTAATAAAGAGGTCATAGATTTTTATTTGAGATTGGGAAAAATTATTAGTGATAATGCTAAATATGGTAATAATTTTATAAACAAATTGTCAATAGCATTAAAATTAGATTTTCCTGGAGAAACAGGATTTTCTCCTCGTAATTTAGCAAGAATGAGAAAAGTTTATGAATCATATAAAGATTTAGATGAATTTCCAAAGGAATTAGAAATGATTTCGTGGTCTCAAAATTGTATATTAGTTGATAAAATTAAAGAGTTAGATAAAAGACTCTGGTATGCTAAACAAGTTTTAGAAAATGGCTGGTCTAAAACTGTGTTAAGTCATCAAATTGATTTAGAATTATATGAAAGACAAGCTATTCCTGACAAGTTAACAAACTTTGATAATAAATTACCTATTGCACAAAGTGAATTTGCTAGAGATATGATAAAAGACCCTTATATTTTTGAATTGGCTAATATAAGTAAAAAGGCAACAGAAAGAGACATTGAAAATGCAATGATAGAAAGAATAAAAAATGTATTACTTGAATTAGGAAAAGGCTTTAGCTTTGTTGGAAATCAATATAAAGTTTCAACAAACAATAATGACTATTATATAGATTTATTATTTTATCATTTAGATTTAAGATGCTTTATAGTTGTCGAATTGAAAAATACTGAATTTAAGCCAGAATTTATTGGACAACTAGGATTTTATGTAACAGCCGTTGACGAAACATTGAAGAAAGAAACTGATAATGACACAATAGGGTTATTGCTTTGTGAAGATAAAGACAAATTAACTGTAGAATGGTCATTAAAAAATGTCAATACTCCAATAGGAGTAGCTTCATATAAGGTAAAAAATGTTATTCCAAAAGAAATAATGGAAAAATTACCTACTGAAGAAGAATTGAATTTGTATATAAATAGGTTACCAAATGAAGAAAATGAATAATAAAATGATTGATATTTTTAAATTTGCCACTGGTGGCAAATTTCATTTACAGTAAAAAAAGAATTGAACAAATAAATAATCATAATAGGAGTAAAAATGCAGGAAATTACCAAAAATATTTTAAAAAAGTTAGCAACATTAAGAGATAAGATTAATGAAAATGTAGAATATATGATTTTAAAATATGATTTATCTAATAATAAAAACCATTGGAATTGTATATGTTCTGCTATGGATTGGATAGATGTTGCTAAAGAAAATATAGATTCTGATTTACTAAGAAAAGAATTTAAATATATGTGGAAAGATGTATATAGTTATTTATCTGCTGTTGATATTATTGTTGATGGAATAATTCAAATTCATAGAGTAGTTTTTGAAACCAAAGATACTATTTTTAAAGATAACACTATATTTAAAAATAATTTAAATAAGAACGACTATGAATATTTTAAACATATCAGAGCTGTGTTTGGTGCTCATCCTGTAAATATAGATGAAAAGGGAAATAAAAAATATGCTAGTTGGATAACACAGGGAATATTTACTGATTATGATTTTGCAGTTTTAATATATGATTCTAATAAAGATAATCAATCATCGAAACAATTCGGATTTAAAATAAATGAAATTAATCAGTTTTTATGGAAATATGTACAATATTTAGATGAAATTTATATACAGATATCCAAAAAGCAAGAGGAATTTATAAAAGATAAAAAGGAAGTGGCTATAAAAAAATCAGATTCTGTATTAGAGCAAATAGATATTCTAATGCAAGAAAATGAAAAAAGGTTAAATAGCGAATTTTATGAACAAATTTTAAAAGAATTAAAGATTATATTTACAACTGAAATAAAACAAAAGGAAAATCAAATGTATGTATTAAAATATCGAGAAATATTAAAAAAAGGAATTGATGAAATATATTATTCATTACAAAATATGCAACATACTGATTTGAAAGTTTATGATGATTTAAATCCTAAATATAGCAATAAAGATGGATTTGGATATGCTTTTGGAAAATTAACTAGTATAGTACATACAAAAAATTATGAATATCCTTTTGAGATTATAAGAAAAGATTTAGAAAAAAATATATCAAATGATATGGTATGTAACTATGACACGTATGAAGAATTATATGTTATTCTATTAACTTCACTTTATATGGACAGTATTGCAAACTAAGTGATAGAAATTTGCCACCAGTGGCAAAATTTATTTTCAAAAAGCTATTGTCAAACTTTAAAATTTATGTTAAATTAAAAATAACAGTTACGGCGAAAAAATTCAAAAGTGGGAATACACTTCTTTGGAACTATTGCTATAACTGATTTTGAAACGGATAATAAGGTGCTTTTGTGCAAGAGATTTTTCGCATACGTCCTTCGCTAAGGCACCAAAATATAAGGAAACTTGTATTTTATTTTCAAAAATATCATTCTAAAAAGGATGGTATTTTTTTTTATGAAATGCTATAATAATCTTGGAATAAACAAATAGTAATGAATATAAATGGAAAAATTACTAAAATAGGCAGTGAAAATTCAGAGTTTAGCGTTAACAGGTGGTTTGAGTGATGTATTAGAAAATCTTAAATCAAGTACAACAAGTAAGCAATAGGCAAAAAATATGCACCACAGGCCATAAAAGATATAGCACATTTAATAATTATAAAAAATGAAAGTCATCGACCTATTGCTTTTATGGGAATTGAAGAAAATAAACTTGAAATGCTATTTATAAAAAATAGTGAAAGAGGAAAAGGATTAGGAAAAAAATTATTAAGTTATGGAATAGAAAAATATAATGTTAAAGAATTAGCAGTAAACGAACAAAACCCGATAGCTAGAGAGTTTTATGAGTATATGGGTTTTAAAGTATACCAAAGAAACGAATTAGATGACCAGGGAAATCCTTATCCTGTTTTATATATGAAATTAGAAAGATAAGCTCAGGAGGAAACAGTTATATATGAAAAAATTATTAGCTATAATAGCTGTATTATTGGTAATTTTAATCGGGATGATAATTTATCGAAATAGTCAAAACCAGGTAAAAAATATTTCTGTAGAAGAAGTAAGTTCTATTGAACAATATCTTAAAAAAATTTATTTGTGGAAAGAGATAACAAATCAGGCAATACCTCTTTTCGAAACAATAGAAGAGGCTGATGAAACATGGATATGGGAAGTAGTAAAAAAGAATTTAGAAGAATATGAGGTAGATAAAATACAATTAGAAGAAAAAGCAAAAGAATTATTTGGACAAGAATTTGCAAAAGAATATCCAGAAGAAGGAACGAAGTCTTTTGTTTATGATGAGGAAACACAAAAATATTATCCTACAGAAAGCCAATTAGATGAACAAGAAGATTTGTTTTTATTAGATACTATTCAAAGGACGGAAGAGGGATATGAAGTTGAAATAGTAGAATATTTAGAAGATTATACAAAAGCAGAAGAAGGACAAGTTGAAATTAAAAATATAAATGAAGAGATAATCGCTAGTATAGATAGCGGACAAGTAGATGTAAATGGAATAGATTTAGTTAAGGAAAATAAAGACAGATTTACAAAAAAAAGAATTTTTTTAAAAGTAGATAGAAATCAAATATTTGTGATAAAAGTGGAAGAAGTGAAGGAATGATTATGCTAAAAGAATTAGAAAATTGTACAATATGTCCTCATCAATGTGGGGCTAATAGAAATAAAGGACAGCTAGGAAGGTGTAAAGCAAAAGATACGGTAAAAATTGCGTTATATTCTATACATTTTTTTGAAGAACCATGTATTAGTGGTGAAAAAGGTTCTGGTACTATATTTTTTTCTAATTGTAATTTAAATTGTATATATTGCCAAAATTATGAAATAAGTCAATTAGGAAAAGGAAAAGAATATACCATAGAACAACTGGCTGATATAATGCTAAAACAACAAAATTTAGGTGTTGCTAATATTGAACTTGTAACACCAACTAGTTATGTGCCACAAATTATAGAGGCAATTAAAATTGCAAAGAAAAATGGTTTAAATATTCCAATTGTATATAATACAAATAGTTATGAAAAAATTGAAACATTAAAAATGTTAGATGGATATATTGATATTTATTTACCAGATTTAAAATATGCAGATGATAAACTGGGGAAAAAATATTCTAATATAAATCAGTATTTCGAAATTGCAACAAAAGCAATTCAAGAAATGAGGAGGCAAGTAGGAACTGCTATTTTTGATAGTAATGGGATGATGAAAAAAGGAGTTATTATTAGACATTTAGTGTTACCTAATTATATAGAAAATAGCAAGAAAGTGTTAAAATGGCTAAAGGAAAATATTCATCCAGAAGATTATATTAGTATAATGGCACAATATTTTCCTACTTATTTGGCAAAACAAGATAAATTTATAAATCGAAAATTGACAACTAAAGAATGGGAAGAAATCGAAAATTATATAGATAAATTGGATTTTAAGAATGGATTTATACAAGAATTAGGAGAACACGAAGAAGAATATGTTCCTAAGTGGGATTTCTAAACTTATGAAGAAATACTAAAAACAAAATTAGATTATCTTTATAAACTAAGATAATAAAGTATTAATACAAGCAAAAAATAGTTTAGTTACTTGTATTTTATATTAAAATATTATATATTATAAAAAAATAGATAGGAGATATTTAAATATGACAGAAGCAGATAAGAATTTTATTGAAACTTGTAAAGAAATCATTGAAAAAGGATATTCTTCAGAAGGAACAGGAGTTAGGACAAGATGGGAAGATGGAGCAGAGGCAAATTATATTTCAATAGTTGGTGTTACCAATAAATATGATGTAGGAAAAGAATTTCCAATGATAACATTAAGAAATAATACAAATACAGTTAAAAAGGCAATTGATGAGATATTGTGGATATGGCAAAAAAAATCTAACAAAATAGATGATTTGAATTCACATATATGGGATCAATGGGCAGGTGAAGATGGAACGATTGGAAAAGCATATGGATACCAAATGGCTAAAAAGTATAAATTTAAAACAAAAGAGGGAATAAAAGAGATGGATCAAGTAGATTTTGTTTTATATTTATTAAACAATGACTCTGCAAGTAGAAGAATACTAACTAATATATTTGTACATGAAGATTTAAAAGATATGAATTTGGAACCATGTGCATATTCGACACAGTGGTTAGTAAAAGAAGGAAAATTACACTTAATCTTAAATCAACGTTCACAAGATATGTTAGCTGCTAATGGATGGAATACAATGCAATATGCAGCATTATTATGTATGTTTGCACAAGTAACTGGTTTGAAAGTGGGAACTTTAACACATAATATAGGGGATTGCCATATTTATGATAGGCATATACCATTAGTAAAAAAATTGATAAATGGACAAGCGATGGATGTACATCCTAAATTAGTAATACATAATCCAACAAAGAATTTTTATGATTTTAAAGTAGAAGATTTTGAAATTCAAGGATATGATTATAATAAAGAAATGAATTTAGGAAAAATACCAGTAGCGGAATAGGAGTAGAAAAATGTTAAGTATTATAGTAGCAAAAGCAAAAAATAATATCATAGGAAAAGATAATAAATTATTATGGCATTTGCCAGATGATTTAAAAAGATTTAAAGAATTAACAATAGGTCATAATATAATAATGGGGAGAAAAACATTTGAATCTTTAGGAAAGATATTACCTAATAGAAAGCATATAGTATTCACTCAAAATCCAAATTTTAATATAGATAATGAAAATGTGCAAATAGTACATTCTATGTTAGAAATACAAGAATATATCGAAAATAGCGAAGAAAATTTTGTAATTGGTGGAGCAATGATTTATAATTTATTAATGCCTTATGTGACTAAAATGTATATAACAGAAATCGAAAAAGATTTTCAAGGGGATGCATTTTTCCCAAGAATAGATACACAAATTTGGAAAGAAGTTAGCAGAGAAAAAGGCATAAAAGATGAGAATAACGATTTTGATTATGATTATGTTGTTTATGAAAGAATAAAAAAATAGAATAATAAAATAATGGCTTTTGGTTAAACTAAGAAAAAGGAGTTCGAAAATGTTTAAACCAAAAGCTATTTATTTTGAAAAAGAAATTGAAAACTATCCATTAGGAAAAGAATTAATAGATAAATATAAAGATATACCTAAAATAGAAATTGAAAACCATAATGCGATAGAAGAAATGAGAAAAAAAGAGAATAAAGAATTTGGAAATATGAAAAGGAATCTTATTATAGGAGTAAGGAAAACACATAAATTTGTAGAAAATCATAAAATATCAGATTATTTAGTTCCTTATACTTCTTCTGGTTGTACAGCATCTTGTTTATATTGTTATTTAGTTTGTAATTATAACAAGTGTGCTTATTTAAGATTGTTTGTAAATAGGGAACAAATGTTAGAAAAAATAGTAAAAACATCACTAAAATCAGATAAAGAATTAACATTTGAGATAGGAAGTAATAGTGATTTGATTTTAGAAAATACAATTACAAATAATTTGATATGGACAATCGAAAATTTTAAAAATACAGAAAAAGGAAAGCTAACATTTCCTACTAAATTTGATATGGTAGAACCAATTTTGCCATTGGAACATAAAGGAAAAATAATTGTAAGGATGAGTGTAAATCCAGAGGAAATTATTAATAGAGTTGAATTTGGTACTTCTCGCCTACAAGGTAGAATAGAAGCTATTAATAAATTGAAAGAAGCGGGTTATCAAATTGGAATTTTAATCGCACCAGTCATTTTTGTTGAAAATTGGAAGGAATTATATTTGCAATTAATTCAGAGATTAGAAAGTGAATTATCTCCTAAAGTAAAAAAAACTCTTTTTTTTGAAATTATTTTTATGACTTATAGTTATGTGCATATAAAAATAAATCAGGAAGCTTTCCCAAATGCTATTGATTTATATGATAAAGACAAAATGACAGGAAGAGGTAAAGGAAAGTATTGGTATAAAAATGAAATAAGACAAGAGGGAGAAAGATTTTTTAGAGAGAAAATGAAACAATACTTTCCTAATAATGAAATTATCTATATTGTATAAAATGAGCTTTTACGAAATGGATAAAGTTCTAAAGTTTTATTATATGAATATATATGACAATGTAGGGGAAAGGTTGAAAAATAATTATAATTTTTTTCAACCAGATTTGTGCCTTAAGAAAGGAATGAGATTAAAAATGAAAGAAGATTTAGAAGAGAAAAAAATTTTTAATATTCAGATAGGTGTCGCGATAGGAGGGATTATATTAGGAACTTTATTACATTTTTTATATCATTGGACAGGAGAAAATGGATTTATTGCAGCTTTTAGTGCTACTAATGAAAGTGTATGGGAACATTTAAAATTAGTATTTTTTCCAATGCTTGTGCTAGGAATTATAGAATATTTTTTTGTGAAAGATAAGGTCAATAATTATATAGAGGCTAAAGTAATTGGAATTTTTGTGGCTATTAGTTTTGTTGTAGTTGTCTTCTATACTTATACAGGGATGTTAGGAACAAACTTTTTTCTATTTGATATTTTAATTTTTATATCTAGTATTTTACTAGGTGAATGGGTTACTTATCAGTTTTTTTGGAGAGCAGAAGAAACAACTACTTTATCTAAAGTATTGTCTTTTGTGATTTTAGGATTTTTATTGTTTAGTTTTGTTTTTGCTACATATTTTCCACCACAAGTTAACTTTTTTAAAGATTCTACTACTGGTGAATATGGAAGGCAGTAGAAGTATAAAAGGAAAAAATTGTTGTATTAATTATTGATACAACAATTTTTTTCTTTCTGAAGAAATTTTTGTAAAAATATGTAAAAAACTATTGACATAATATGGAAATGATGTTATCATGTAATAAATTAATTCAAAGATATTTTAGTTCAAGTCAAAAAATTTTGTTTTAAAGTCAAAATTAAATTCCAAGAAAAGTAAAAAAAATACTACCATTAGAATATGGGAGGTCATTATGATATTCTTTCATTTATAGTACCCCAGTACCCCCAAAAAAATCCTTTTTATAAGTTAATATCCTCACTTAACATTTAATCGATTGTAATCTATAGCAAATAAGTTTTTTATTTTATGAATATGATAATGACTTCCCATATTTTAATGGTAGTAAAGAAAGGAAAATATGTTAGCAATTACAAAAAGTGTAGCTTTACAAGGTTTAGATGGATATATTGTATCTATTCAAGTAGATATTTCATCTGGTATACCACAATTTGAGATAGTGGGATTACCAGATGCCAGTGTAAAAGAATCAAAAGAAAGAGTAAAAACAGCTATTAGAAATTGCCAATGGGAATTTTTAAGTAGGAAAATTGTTGTTAATTTAGCTCCGGCAGATATTAGAAAAGAGGGCTCAGGATTTGATTTACCAATTGCTATAGGGATTTTAGTTGCTTCTCAAGGTGAGAAAAATGATGTGGTTCAAAACTTTTTAGAAAATACTATTATTGTAGGAGAATTATCTTTAAATGGTAAGGTAGAGAAAGTAAAAGGTATTTTGCCAATTTGTGTAGAAGCACAGAAATTAGGTTATCACAAGATTATATTACCTAAAGAAAATGCTAATGAAGTTTCTATGATAAGCGGAATTGATATTTTTCCAGTTTCTCATTTAGAGGAAGTAATGGAACACTTAAATGGCGAGGGAATTTTGAAAAAATTACAAGCAAGAGAAGTAGATACTAAAAATACAGGAGTATATCCTTTTGATTTTTCCGAAGTTAAGGGACAAGAAAATGCAAAAAGAGCATTGGAGATTGCTGCTGCTGGAGGACATAATTGTTTATTAATTGGGAGTCCAGGTTCGGGAAAAACAATGCTTGCAAAAAGATTACCATCTATTTTACCAGATATGAGTTGGGATGAAATGATGGAAGTGACTAAGATTTATAGTATAGAAGGTTATACTTCTGAAAATAAGCCAATTATTAAGATAAGACCTTTTAGAAGTCCACATCATACAATTACGGCAACATCTTTAATTGGTGGTGGTAGGATTCCCAGACCTGGAGAGATTAGCTTAGCACATTATGGGGTTTTGTTTTTAGATGAATTACCAGAATTTCCACAAAATGTTTTAGAAATGTTAAGAGAACCATTAGAAGATAAAGTTGTTACAATTAGTAGATTAAATGCTTCTACAAACTATCCTTGTAATTTTATTCTTATAGCAAGTATGAATCCATGTCCATGTGGCTATTATGCTTCTAAATATAGACAATGTAATTGTAGACCAGAACAGATAAGAAAATATTTAAATAGAATAAGTGGTCCTTTATTAGATAGAATAGATTTATATGTAGAGGTAGCTCATGTAGAATATAATAAATTAGATAGTAAAGAAGTCTTGGAAACTTCTGCTAAAATTAAAAAAAGAGTAAATAAAGCAAGAATACTTCAAAGAGAACGATATCAAAGTGATAATATATATACAAATGCGGAATTAACTCCAAAATTATTAAAAAAATTTTGCCAGTTAGATTGGAAAAGTAAAAAAATACTAGAAACTGCTTTTCAAAAACTAGGTTTAAGTGCAAGAGCTTATGAAAGAATTTTAAAAGTCGCAAGAACTATTGCAGATTTAGATGGAAAGGAAAGTATTCAGGAAATGCATATCGCTGAAGCGATACAATATAGAAGTTTAGATAGAAAATATTGGAGGGAGGAGAGCTAAATTCAAATCATTTATAAAAGAAATAATTTGTATCCTAAAAATTTAGAACAGATTTCTGGTGCTCCTAAACAGTTATATATGATGGGAAACACGACATGTTTGGAACAGCCAATAGTAGCCATCATCGGGGCTAGAAATTGTTCTGAAAAAGGTAAAAAATTAGGCTTCCAGTTTGCCATGCAATTGGCAGTACAAGGAATTACTATTGCTAGTGGTATGGCTCTACGGAATTGATACTAGTGCTCACCAAGGGGCTATAGAGGTAGGTGGTAAAACAATAGCAGTATTAGGGAGTGGTTTTGATTATATTTTTCCAGAAGAAAATAAATCATTATATAAAAAAATATTACAGCATGATGGGCTTGTTATGACAGAATATAGCCCAGATACAAAACCTAAATCTACTAATTTTTTGGAAAGAAATCGAATTATTAGTGGTATTTCAATTGGTGTTCTAGTAATAGAGTCTGCTTATCGAAGTGGTACAAGTGTTACTGCTAGAATTGCTAAGAAACAAGGAAAATTAGTATTTGCTTTACCACATGAAATTGATAATAAGTTAGGTATAGGAACAAATCGTTTGATTCAGAATGGAGCGATTTTAGTAACAAAAGTGGAAGATATTATACAACAATATCCTTTTTTGAAATATGATAAAAACAAAGAAGTTGACATCTTACAAATAGAAAAAGAGAAAAAACAACCAGATAAAAGATATTGTGAAATATTTAATCTTATTTTGGAAAAGCCTTTATCTTTAGATGAAATTTATAAAAAATCTTCTAAAAGTGTAGGAGAAATTAATCATATTTTATTAATGCTGGAATTAGATGGTTATATTCGAAAAACTTCAGAGGGTTATGTATGCATATAAAACAGGAGATTGGTAGAAAAGGAGAAGATATTGTTTGTAAATATTTAAAAGAAAATAATTATATTATTGTTGAAAGAAATTTTACTTGTAGACAGGGAGAAATAGATATTATTGCAAAAGATAAGGATACTCAAGAGATTGTATTAATAGAAGTTAAAACACGTCAAAATAAGTTTTTCGGAACTCCTGCAGAAGCGGTTGTAAAGAAAAAACAGAAGCATATTTTGCAAGTGGGAAAATATTATTTATATCAAAGACATTTGGAAAATAATTTTATTAGATTAGATGTTATTGAAGTGTATTTAAAGCAAAATGATTTTCAAATAAATCATATTAAACAAGCTTTTGTGAATAATATGTGAAATGATTGTTTTGGTAAAATTTTTATGATATACTAAATATAGGAAAGCCATAGATAGGAAGTGATGAAATGGCATATATTAGTTTTGAAAATGTTTGTAAAGAATATAAAATGGGAGAAATAATTATTAAAGCTCTGGAAAATACCAATTTTGAGATTGAAAAAGGGGAATTAGTAGTTATTGTAGGACCTAGTGGAGCAGGAAAAACAACAACATTAAATATATTGGGTGGAATGGATGATGCAACATCTGGAAAAGTAATTGTAGATGGTAAAGATGTTACGAAATTGAAAAATAAAGATTTGATTCGATATCGTAGAGAGGATATTGGATTTGTTTTCCAATTTTATAATCTAGTTCAAAATTTGACTGCAAAAGAAAATGTAGAGCTAGCAACTCAAATCTGCAAAGATTCTTTAGACCCAGAAGAAGTATTAGAAAAGGTGGGTTTAGCAGAACGAAAAAACAACTTTCCTTCTCAATTATCAGGAGGAGAGCAACAAAGAGTAGCTATTGCAAGAGCAATTGCTAAAAATCCTAAATTATTATTATGTGATGAACCAACAGGGGCTTTGGATTATAAAACAGGTAAACAAATATTAAAATTATTACAAGATACGGCAAGAAAAGAAAATATGACAGTATTAATTATTACTCATAATGTAGCTATTGCACCAATGGCAGACAAAGTAATTCACTTTAAAAATGGTACTGCCGAAAGTGTAGAAATAAATGAACATATAAAATCAGTAGATGAAATTGAATGGTAACAAAAACTTATTCTTTTTGGAGGTGAACTAATGAAAAAAGCTTTGTATAAAGATGCTGTTAAAGAAATAAAAAATACATATAAGCGTTTTATTTCCATTTTATTGATGGCATTTTTAGGAGTGGGCTTTTTTGCTGGAATTCGAGCAACGTCACCAGATATGATAAATACATTACATACTTATTATGAAGCACAAAATTTTTATGATATTCAAGTTTTATCTACACTAGGTTTAACACAAGAAGATATAGATGCAATAAAGCAGATAGATGGGGTTAAGAATGTTGTTGGTACTTATGAAACAGATGCTGTTATTGAGCTCGAGCGAGCAGAAATAATTGCAAAAGTAATGTGTATAGAAGAAATTAATCAACCTGTATTATTAGAAGGAAGAATGCCTGAGAAAAGTACAGAATGTTTAGTCGAAGAAAGCTTTTTAAAAGGAACAAATAAGAACATAGGAGATAGTATTCAAGTTGAAATAGAAGATACTACAAATGAAGAACAGGAGAAAATTCCATATTTAAAAGAAAAAGAAATGACAATTGTAGGAACAGTAAGAAGTCCATTATATCTTACACAAGTTCAGGGTACAAGTAAATTAGGAGCTGGAAAGATAAATTATTATATATTAATTCCGAAAGAAAATATAAATGCTTCTGAAACTTTTATACAAATATATATAACAATTGAAAATGTTGATAAATTAATAACTTCTAGTACTGTATATGAAGAAAAAGTAAATGAGATAAAAACACAAATAGAAAATTTAAAAGAAGAAAGGCAACAGGCAAGATATGATAAATTAGTGGGAAATGCAAATCAAAAAGTAGAAGAAGCACAAGCTGCTTTAGATAAGGAAAAACAAGATGCACAAACAAAAATACAAGAAGCAACACAAGAAATCGAAAATGGTAAAAAAGAAATAGAAGATGGAGAAATACAACTAGCTAACAATGAACAAAAAGTACAAAATGAATTTGCAAATGCAACTAAACAAATACAGTCAGGAAAACAGCAAATAGAACAAAGTGAAAAAGAATTTTTAGAAAAACAGCAACAGGCAGAACAACAATTCGAAGAATTAGAATTGCAAAAACAGGATTTACAAACACAATTAGGAAGTGTGAAAGAGGGATTACAAACAATTGATAATAATTGTAAACAAATAGAACAAGCTTTGCAAAATCCTTTATTGCCAGAAGAAGAAAAAATAAAATTAGAGCAACAAAAACAAGAATTAGAAAAACAAAAAACATCTTTAACAGCAACAAAGAGTCAAATAGAAGATGGAATAACAGCAATAGACACAGGAATTTCATCAGGAAGGCAAGAATTGCAAGAAGGAAGTAATCAAATACAGCAAGCAAAAAAAGAACTAGAAAGTAAAGAAGCGCAATTTTATGCTACTAAAAAGACAACAACAGCTCAATTACAAAATGCAAGGTCAGAATTAGAAGAGGCTAAACAAAAGATTTTAGATGGAGAAAAAGAATTACAGGAAAACACAAAAGAATTTGAAGAAAAAATAAAAGAAGCTGAAGCAGAATTAGTAGATGCTAGGGAAAAAATTGCAGAAATCGAACATCCTAAATGGTATGTATTAGATAGAAATGCAAATACAGGATATGCTAGTTTTATACAAGATACAGAAAGTGTTGCTAATATCGGAAAGGTTTTCCCAATTGTATTTTTTATTGTAGCAACTTTAATATCTTTGACTTCTATGACTAGAATGGTAGAAGAACAAAGAACACAAATAGGAACTCTAAAAGCATTGGGATATCATAAATTACAAATTGCTACTAAATACATTATTTATGCAAGTTTAGCCTGCATATTAGGTGGAATTTTAGGAATGGGTGTAGGTTTTGTTTTAATTCCTAAAGTAATTTGGATGATGTATGAAATGCTCTATCAAATAAGTGATATTGTTTTGAGTTTCGATTGGTATAATGGAAGTATAGGATTAGTTTTAATGAGTTTTTGTATGATAGGAGCTACTACTTATGTGACTTGGAAGGAATTGGTGAATACACCAGCTACATTAATGAGGCCTAAAGCTCCTAAAATGGGAAAAAGAGTATTATTGGAAAGGATTACTTGGATTTGGAAACGTCTTAGTTTTTCTCAAAAAGTTACTATTAGAAATATTTTTCGTTATAAGAAGAGAGTACTAATGACAATTATAGGAATTTTAGGATGTACATCTCTTATTCTAGCTGGTTTTGGATTAAAAGATTCTATTTCTCAGATTATGCCAAATCAATTTGAAAAAGTATTTTCTTATGATATGCAGATTAGTTTGAAAAGTGGTTTAGACAAAGAACAGCAAGAACAAATAAAACAATATATACAATCTAAAGAAGAGGTTGGAAAAAGTATAGAAACTTATATGTCTTCTGGAACAGTTAAAAGTGGAGAATTGGAAGAAGATGTTCAAATTATCGTACCAAAAGAAAAAAATGAAATAAAAGATATAATCAATTTAGTAGATATTACTTCTAAACAACAGATAAATTTGCCAGATGATGGAGTATGTTTAACAGATAAAGCAGCTCAACTTTTAGGAGTGAAAGTAGGAGATTGGATTACTTTAATAGATACAGATGAAGAAGAAAAACAAGTAAAAATATCATATGTTGTGGAAAATTATGTTTCTCATTACATTTATTTATCTAGCCAAGTTTATGAAGAGTTATATCAAAAAGATTATGAAACAAATGTTATACTTGTTCAAAATAAGGAATTATCTGCTGAACAGGAAGATAATTTTGCAACAGATTTAATTGGACAAAATGAAGTGGCAACTGTTAATAGAATATCAACTATGGTAAAATCAATGGATGATACATTAAAGTCATTAAATTATGTGGTTCTTGTTTTAATTGTTTCTGCTGGATTATTAGCATTTGTTGTTTTATATAACTTATCAAATGTTAATATTAGTGAAAGAATTCGTGAATTAGCAACAATTAAAGTTTTAGGTTTTTATGACAAAGAGGTATATTCTTATGTGACAAGAGAAACTATTTTGTTAACTTTGATAGGAATAACATTAGGTTTAATAGGAGGATATTTCTTAAGTTATTTTATTATTGATACTTGTGAAACTAATATGTTACGTTTTAATAAAGTAGTAGAGCCAATAAGTTATGTGTATGCAACACTTATTACAATTGCATTTACTGTAATTGTTAATATTGTTACTTATTTTGCATTGAAAAAGATTGATATGATTGAGAGTTTAAAAAGTGTAGAATAAAAAAGATTAGATTATAAAATGGAGGAATAAAGATGAGTGGAGAAAAGAGAAAGGATTATATTACTTGGGAAGAATATTTTATGGCTATTGCAAAATTATCTGCTATGAGAAGTAAAGATCCAAATACACAGGTAGGAGCTTGTATTGTTAGTAAAGATAAGAGAATTTTATCAATAGGATATAATGGTGCACCTAATGGATTTGATGACGAAAAGTTTCCTTGGTCAAGGGAAGGTGAAAATTTGAATACAAAATATCCTTATGTTTGCCATGCAGAATTAAATGCTATTTTGAATTTTAGAGGGAGTAGAAAAGATTTAGAGGGTGCTAAAATTTATGTGGATTTATTTCCTTGTAATGAATGTGCAAAAATGATTATACAATCTGGAATTAAAGAAGTTGTTTATTTGTCTGATAAATATGCCGATTCTGATAATAATATTGCTTCTCGAAAATTATTTGATGAGTGTGGGGTTTCTTATCGTAAATTACAAGTAGATGGAGCAAAGGAAATAAGATTGTCTTTAGAGTAAGATTTTTAGTTTGTTAAAATAAAGTAAAAACTTATATGATTTTACTATGTTAAAAATTCACAGTTAACATATTAATAATTCAAAAAACCTGATATATAGATATTTTTAATCAAAACATAGCTGGGGCGTAACAATCCGGGTCTTGATTTTCAAATATCTATATATCAGGTTTTTCTAATATTATATAAGATAGCTCTAAATTGTAACAATTATTACAAATTGTAAATTTTTTTTGAAAAAACTGTACAATTTAAAAAAAGAAATATATAATAAATGCCAAAGGGAAAGAAAAACTGGAGGAAATAGTGTATGGGGAATATAGTATTATTAGATGAACTAACAATAAATCAAATAGCGGCAGGGGAAGTAATTGAAAGACCTGCTTCTGTTATTAAAGAAATGGTTGAAAATTCTATAGATGCAGGTGCTACTAATATAACGGTAGAAATAAAAAATGGAGGAATTTCTTATATTAAAGTAACAGATAATGGTAAAGGAATAGCACAAGATGATTTGGAAATTGCATTTGAAAGGCATGCTACTAGCAAAATAAGAACAGCAGATGATTTAAATACTGTAACTTCTATGGGATTTAGAGGTGAGGCATTAGCAAGTATTGCAGCAATTGCAAATGTAGAATTAATTTCTAAAACACAAGAACAAGAAATTGGCTATAAGGTGGTTGTAGAAGCTGGAGATGTTTTGTCAAAAGAAGAAGTTGGCTGTCAAACAGGTACTTCTATTACAGTTAGGAATTTATTTTTTAATACACCAGTAAGATATAAGTTCTTAAAAAAAGATTATACAGAATCAGGATATATTGAAGATGTTATTACAAGGATTGCATTAGTAAATCCGAATATTGCAATTAAATTAATCAATACAGGAAAAACAGTGATTCAAACAAATGGTAGTGGAGATTTGAAAAATGTGATTTATAGCATTTATGGGAAAGATGTTGCTAATAGTGTTTTAGAAGTATCTTATATATACGAAGATATTACGGTAAAAGGGGTGATTGGAAAACCAGAAATTGCTAGATCTAACAGGTCACAACAATTGTTTTTTGTAAATAAAAGATATATTAAAGATAAGACTTTATCTGCAGCAACAGAGCAAGCATATAAGGGATTAATTCCAATTGGTAAGTTTGGATTTGTGGTGTTAAATATAGAGATGAATCCAGCGAAAGTAGATGTTAATGTACATCCAGCTAAGTTGGAAGTAAGATTTGAAGAAGAAAATAAAGTGTTCCAATCTATTTATCATGCAATAAAAGATACTTTATTAAAATCAGAATTAGTCGCAAATTCTGAAACTTCAGGTGGTTTATTTGAATTTAGAAAACAACATCAAAAAGAGATTGAACGATATACACAAGAAGAAAGTGAAATAAAAACAAATAATATCGACACTTCTGATGTTTTGAAACAATTAAAACAGATGAAAGAAAACTTAGAAAATGAGTTAGAACAAAATAAGGTAGAAGTAGATGGTGTTGCTGAGCCAGAAGGAGAAAACTATCAAATACCAAAAACGGAAGAAGAGTCAAATGAAGAAACTGAAGAGAAAGAACAACAACAGACAGAAAAAAAAGAAACACCAAATGAAATAGAAATAGGAAGTACAGATAAAATGGAACAAGTGCAAAATAAGATAGAAGAAATTCAAGATGAAGAAGTACAAAATGAGTTTGCACAAATTAAACAAAAAATGCAAGAACTAAATGATAATCCAAAAGTTGTATCAGAAGATTTTAATGAAATGTATGCTAAATTGTTTGGAAGAGCACCGATAGAAGAAAAGAAAGAAGAGAATATAGCAGAAAAAAGAATGAATGCAGTAGATTTAATGAAAGATAATGTTTCTGTTTTTGAAAGTATTCCAGAATATCAAAAACCAAATTACAAATTTATTGGAATTGTATTTCAAACATATATTATTTTAGAAATCGAAAATGAGATGTATATTTTAGACCAACATGCAGCACATGAGAGAATTATGTATGAGAAAGTAAAGAAAAATTATTATAGTGATGCTAGTAAAGATTCTCAAATGTTATTATTGCCAGATATAATTACTTTAACACATAAAGAAATGGATATTGCAAAAGAAAATAAAGAAATGTTCGAACAAGCGGGATTTAGTATGGAAGAGTTTGGAGAAAATACAATTAAATTAACAGGAGTTCCAACAGTTTGTATTGATTTAGATACAAAAGAATTATTTTTAGAAACTTTAGACCAAATTAATACTGTTGCAAGAACTGCTAAACAAGAAAAAGAAGAAAAGTTTATTGCTACTGTAGCTTGTAAAGCAGCAGTTAAAGCAAATATGGCTTTAACTGTACAAGAAGTAGAAAGTTTAATGGATGCTTTGTTACAATTACCAAATCCATTTACTTGTCCACATGGAAGACCTACTGCAATCAAAATGACGAAATATGATATAGAAAGAAAATTTGCAAGAAAATAAAGGAGAGAAGAGATGCCAGTTATTATCATTATTACTTTAGCCATATTTTGTGTTTTAATCATAGGTACATGGCATTATTTAGGAAATATAGAAAAAACTAAAAAAATAGTATTTATTATTATAGGAATTTTTGTTTCTTATCTGATTACGATGATATTATTTTCCATTTCTAAATCTGGAGTTACTTATCCAAGTAATGAAATAGAACAAATGGTGCAAAATATGATTGTTACAATTTTTACTGGACTAAATGGAATTTTAGTACTTCCTTATTTAGGAAGATTATGGGATAAGATAAGTGAGGAAGAAATAACAAAACAACAATTTCAAAAAAGAATTTGTATATTGTTAATTATTACCATTATTGTATTTATCCTAGAAATTAATTATTTAAAAGGAGTGCAAAACGGAATTTTAGAAATTTACCAAAAAGCAATAAGTAAAGGATAATGTTAAAAAAGGGGAAGGATTGTTAAAATGCCAAAGGAAAAGGTAATTGTTATTTGTGGAGCTACTGCATCTGGAAAAACGGCATTGTCAATTGAATTAGCAAAAAAAATAGATGGAGTAATTGTTTCAGCAGATTCAATGCAAATTTATAAAGATATGAATATTGGAACAGCAAAACCTACTGCACAAGAAATGCAAGGGATACCACATTATATGATAGATTGTATTTCACCAGAGCAAAGATTTAGTGTAGCAGAGTATAAAAAATTAGCTAAACAAGCTATTAGAAAAATCATAGAAAAAGGTAAAATCCCTATTGTTGTTGGTGGGACTGGATTGTATATTGATAGTTTGATTTATGAAATTGAATATCCTAATATAGAATTTGATGAAGAATATAGAAAATTACTAGAAAAAAAAGTACAAGAAGAGGGATTAGAAACACTGTATCAAGAGGCAAAAAGAATAGATGAAAAAGCTGTTCAAAAAATAAGTCATAATGACCAAAAAAGAATTTTACGAATTTTAGAAATTTATCACGCAACAGGGAAAACAAAAACACAGCAAGAAGAAGAATCTAGAAAAAAAGAAACAGAATTTGATTATTATGTATATGCTTTGAATTGGGATAGAGATGTTTTATATGACAGAATTAATCAAAGAGTAGATATTATGTTGCAACAAGGCTTAGTAAATGAAGTTAGAACTATTTTAAATAAATATGTACATTTTCCTACTGCTATGCAAGGATTAGGATATAAAGAAGTAGTAGAATATTTAGAAGAAAAATGTACAAAGGAAGAAATGACTGAAAAGATAAAACAAGAAACAAGAAGATATGCTAAAAGGCAATTAACTTGGTTTAGGAAAAATAAGCAGACTATGTGGCTAGAAGGAAATAAAAGTACAGAAGAGAATATTCAAGTAATATTGGAGGATATAAATTGGAAAAACAATTAGATAAAGAGAAACTAACAAAAAATAAAAAAATAATAATATATGTAATTGTTGTATTAATTATTATTTATGTTGGCTATACTATTTATTTGTTAATCAAACAACCTACAGATGTTTTTACTGTGGAAGAAGGAAAATTATATTTAGAAGAAACAGATATAGGTTATGTTATTAGAGAAGAACAAGTGATACAAGGACAAAACTATAAAAATGGAATGGAAAAGTTAAAAGCAGAAGGAGAGAAAGTAGCAAAGGATGAGGCAACATTTCGTTATTATAGTAAAAATGAGGAATCATTAAAGGAAAAAATTGCAGAACTTGATGTGAAAATCCAAGAAGCAATGGCACAAGAAACAAATTTATTTCCTGCAGATATAAAACTATTAGAAAATCAAATAGATGAAAAAGTAAAAATATTGAATAAAATTACAGATGTATCACAAATGACAGAATATAAAAAAGAAATAAATGAATTAGTAACAAAGAAAGCAAATATGGTAGGAGAAAATAGCCCACAAGGTTCATATTTTAATCAACTAAGAGAAGAAAGAAGAAAATATGAAAGTGAGCTAAATGCTGGAGCAGAATATGTAAGTGCACCTGTTAGTGGAATTGTATCTTATAAAGTAGATGGATTAGAAGATGTATTGAAACCAACAACAGAATGTTTTTCTACTTTAAGTAAAGAATATTTAGAAAATTTAAATTTAAAAACTGGAAAAGTGATAGCTACAAGTGAAGAATGTGGAAAAATTATTAATAATTCTTGTTGTTATATTGCTACTATTTCAAATAGTGAGCAAGCTAAAACGGCAGCAATAGGACAAAGAAATATTAAAGTAAGATTGCCAAATAATGCAGAAATTCCAGCAGATATTGTATATATTGCAAAAGAAGATGAAGAGAATTATTTAATTGTTTTAAAAGTGGATAAACAACTGGAAGAATTGACGAATTATCGAAAAATCTCTTTTGATTTAATATGGTGGAGTGATTCGGGGTTAAAAGTTCCAAATCAAGCGATTGTAAAAGATGGAGATTTGAATTATGTGGTAAGAAAAAGGGCTGGATATTTGAGTAAAATTTTAGTAAAAGTAGAAAGACAAGCAGAAAAGTACTCTATTGTGGAACCTTATGAAGCAGATGATTTAAGAGAATTAGGATTTTCAAACGAAGAAATTGCATCATATAAAAAAATCTCTTTATATGATGAAATTATATTAAATCCGGATTTATCAAAAGTAGAATAGTTTTTATCGCTCGTTTGCTCATTTACAAAGTATTAAAAATAATATAATTGTAGTAAAGATATAATATTACAGAAATATTACAAAAATATTAAAATTTTATTACATTTTTAAAAAGTATTGACAATATTGTAAAAAAAGTGGATACTTAGTACGAACAATACAAAGGAAATTATTTAGGAGGTTTTTTTATGTCAGGAGCTTTAATGAATAAAGTATGGGATTTATTTGGAATGGATTCAGCAGAACCAGATGAATATGATGAAGAAGATGTATATGATTATGAAAATGAAGAGGAAGAAGTAGACGATAAAAAGATATTTGGAAGAAAAAATAAAGTGGTTCAAATGCCACAAACACAAACAAATGCAATTAAAATGGTAATATCTCAACCTACTACATTTGAACAATCAGATGAAATTTGTAGTTTCTTGAAAGAGAAAAAGTCTGTAATTGTAAATTTAGAATATGTAAATAAAGATGTTGCAAGAAGAATTGTAGATTTTATTAGTGGAGGAGTATATGCTTTAGATGGATATATACAAAAAGTATCTAATTCAATTTTCTTAGTAGCACCTTCTAATTATGAAATTACAAATGAAATGGCAAGAGAAGAAATAAAAAGTAAACTTTCAGTTTCTTGGTTAAAAAATAATGGAATAAACTAATTAAAAGTAAAGATACTATCTTTGCGTCTTTTCAAGGAGGAAAAAATGATAACACCACTAGATATCGAAAATAAAAAATTTTCTAAACAAATGATGAATGGTTATAGTGTAGAAGAAGTAGATGATTTTTTAGATGATTTAACAGTAGATTATAGTAAAAATTATAAAGAAATTACAGAATTAAGAACAAAAGTGGAAGAACTAAATAAAAGTTTACAACATTATAAAACAATTGAAGAAACTTTACAAAACACTTTAGTAATGGCGCAAACAACAGCTGAAGATGTAAAAAATGTTGCAAAACAACAAGCTGATCAAATTATCAATGAAGCAAAAGGAACAGCACAAAAACAAGCAAATGATTTAGAAAATGAAATCCTATCTAAAAAGAAAGAATTAGATGATGTAAAAAAACAATTTGATATATATAAAGCAAAAATGGAATCATTGTTGATTTCGCAATTAGAGTTATTAAAAGATATAAATAAAGAAGATAATTAATACACAAAAGACTATCTAGAAGGTAGTCTTATTTTTTATTATATAGTAAATTGCATTTCCTATAGAGATAAATAGACATAAATTTTATGCTAATAAATGATGGTTAATGTCATATTAGAACAAAATAGAAAGTGAAAAAAAGAAAGAAAAGACAATAAGGGGAATATATTACAGAACTGTTAAATATATGTTACATTTATATTAATACTATTGACATTACATGAAAAAATAATAAAATATTAGTAAGTATTTTGATAGTATAAAATATGGAAAGGATTTTATGAGAATAATAGCAGGAAAATTAAAAGGAACTAAATTGTTTACACTAGAAGGCAAAAATACTAGACCTACTTTAGATAGAGTAAAGGAGTCATTATTTAATATTTTACAAAATGAAATTAAAGATACTTGTTTTTTGGATCTTTTTGCAGGGAGTGGAGCAATAGGACTAGAAGCAGTGAGTAGAGGAGCCCAAAAAGCAATATTGTGTGAAAAGTCTAAAGAAGCTATTGAAATAATAAAAAAAAATGTACAAAAAACACACTTAGAAGAAAAGATAGAAATAAATTCAATGGATTTTATTGATTTTATAAAAAACAAGCTACAAGAAAAACCAGACTTTATTTATATAGATCCACCATATGAAAGTGATTATGCAGTAAAAGCAATTAAAGAACTATTAATAACAGAAAAATTAAAGTTAAATTCGACTTTAATAGTAGAAACAGATAAAGAGCGAGAATTAATAGAACAAATATCGGATTTACCAATTATGGCAATAGATCATAGAAGGTATGGAAGAGCACATTTGATATTTTTACAAAAATATCAAAGTGACAGAAAGGGGTAAAACCATGGAAATATTTACATTATTAGAAACATTAGAGGACTTATTAGAAAGAAGTAGAAATTTACCATTTTCTTCAAAAAGTATTGTAGATAAAGATGAAATGTTAGATTTAATAAAAGAAATTAGAATAAAGCTTCCAGACGAATTAAAACAGGCAAAATGGGTAAAAGAAGAAAGACAACGAATTCTAGTTGAAGCTCAAAAAGAAGCTGATGGAATAGTAAAAGAAGCAGAAAATAGGATTATAGCAATGATAGATGAACATGAAATTACAAGAAAAGCCTATGACCAAAAAACAGAAATTATAGAAACAGCAAATGAAATGTCTAGAGAAATTTCTAAAGGAACAAAAGAGTATGCAGATAGTATTTTAGGAAATACAGAAAGTGTATTACATGAAACTTTAAGTAAATTAGAAAACAACATGGGAGAAGCTTTAAAACTTATGGAAATTTCTTTAGAAGATACAATAAAAACAATTCAAAATAGTAGAAAAGAATTGAAATAGTAAAGAGAATAAGTCAGAAAGTTAAGAGGTCAGAAAAAACAAACTGACTTAGCTTTTTGGCTTTTTTCTATAGTAGTAGAAAGGATGAAAGAAATGGCTAAAAGGAGATATCAAAGGAGAAAGAAAACTATATCTAAAATAGATTTGGCAGTTATTATATTAATAGTATCAAGCATTTTGTTAGGAGTTTTGATATATACAAAATCAGGAATTGTAGGAATTAAATTAAATGAAATTTTAGGCGGAATAATGGGAATAATGCAATATGTTTTACCACTTGGGATTTTTGCGATTAGTATAAAACTTGCATGCGAAGGAAAAGAAACAATAACATCTAAGTTAGTACAATATGGAATTTTTTTAATAAGTCTTTCAATAGTATTTAGTATAATACAAATTTCTTCTGGAGAGTTGCAATCTAATAAAGAGTTATCAGAAGTTGTAAAAGATGCTTATTTTTTAGGAACACAAAGTAAAGGAGGAGGAGCAATTGGTGCTGTTGCAGCTATTCCTCTTGCTAAGTTACTAGGAGATGTTGGTGCCTTGATTTTATGTATAGGGGTGGCTTTGGTATTATTAGTATTTACTTTTGGAATTAATATGTCAGATATAATCAATAGATTCGTAGAAAAAATGCAAGAAAGAAAAGAAGAACGATTAGAAGAAAAACAACAAAGAATCAAAGAACAAAGAGAAGAAAAAATTGAAACTTTAGCACAAAGAAGAAAAAGAGAAAAAGAAGAAAGATTAGCTCAAAAGGAATTAGAAAAACAAGCAAAACAAGAAAAATTACCAATGGATAATCAAATAAAAATCAACTTTGGCGGAAGAATTTTAGATGAAGAAGAAAGAGTCACATTAAAGAAATATGACCACAGTAAAGATGATTTGGAACCATTGACAAAAGCTTCTAAAAAAACAAAAATGGAAACAAAAGAACAGGATGTTCAACCTGATGTAATTGAAAACAATTTATTCAGGCAAGAAGAAGAACAAAAAGAAGAAAAGAAAAAAGAAGTTTTACAATTAGAACATGCTATGATGGTAGAAGATGAACATTATGAATATCCACCATTAGAATTATTAGGAAAACCATCTAAAAAAGCACTAAAAGGTGGAGCGAAATTATTAACTGATACAGCAACAAAACTTCAAAAAACTTTATATAGTTTTGGAGTGTCTGCTAAAGTAGAAAATGTGTCTGTTGGTCCTGCTATTACAAGATATGAGCTTAAACCTGCAGAAGGAGTTCGTGTAAGCAAAATTGCAAATTTAGCAGATGATATTGCTCTAAATTTAGCAGCAGAAACTATTAGAATTGAAGCACCAATTCCAGGAAAACAAGCTGTAGGAATAGAAGTACCTAATAAAGAAAAAGAAGCTGTACATTTAAGAGAAGTTTTAGATAGTCCAGAATTTAGAGAAAGCAAATCAAAATTAACTATTGCTTTAGGAAAAGATGTGGCAGGAAATATTCAATTAGCAGATATTGCTAAAATGCCACATGTATTGATTGCAGGTTCTACTGGTTCAGGAAAGAGTGTATGTATTAATACAATTATTACAAGTATTGTTTATAATAGCAAACCAAGTGAAGTGAAATTATTAATGGTTGATCCAAAGGTTGTAGAATTATCTGTTTATAATGGAATTCCACATTTATTAATTCCGGTTGTAACAGACCCAAGAAAAGCAGCAGGAGCATTAGCATGGGCAGTACAAGAAATGGATGATAGATATAATAAATTTGCAAGCAAAGGTGTAAGAGATTTAAAAGGATATAATCATGCAATAGAAAAAGAAAATGAAACAGGAAAATTACCACAAATCGTAATTATAATTGATGAGTTGGCAGATTTAATGATGGTAGCTGCAAAAGAAGTAGAAGAATCAATTTGCCGTTTGGCTCAAAAGGCAAGGGCAGCAGGAATGCATTTAGTCATTGCAACACAAAGACCTTCTGTAGATGTTATTACAGGATTAATTAAAGCAAATGTACCATCTAGAATTGCTTTTGCAGTATCATCACAAGTAGACTCTAGAACCATTTTAGATAGTGTTGGAGCAGAAAAATTATTGGGAAAAGGGGATATGCTTTTCTTCCCAGCAGGTGCACCAAAACCATCTAGAGTACAAGGTGCTTTTGTAACTGATGAGGAAGTAGAAAAAATTGTAGATTTCATAAAATCCAATGGAACTGCTACTTATAGTGAAGATATTTTAGAAAGTATAGAAAATAGTAATAAAACAGATAAAGAATTAGCACAAGAACAAGCGGTAGATGATGAAACAGACCCATTTTTAATGGATGCTATTCAAACTGTTGTAGAAACAGGACAAGCTTCTACATCATTTATCCAAAGAAGATTTAAAGTCGGATATGCAAGAGCGGGAAGAATTATTGACCAGATGGAAGAACGAGGAGTTATTTCTGGATATCAAGGAAGTAAGCCTAGAGAAGTTTTAATGACTTTAGAAAAATTAAATGAATTAAAAATGGCTAAAGGGCAAACAGTTGAAAATTAGTGAAGAAAAGAAAGGAGAAGAAATTTGCAAAAGAAAAAAGACAAGTTTTTCGAAAAAATAGTGAAGAAAAACTATAATAACGAATTAGAAAAAGTATTAGAAAAAAAATATTTTGCACCTAATGTAAAAAGTACACTCCTTAGCATGTTATATCGTATTGAAGTAGCTTATAAAGATTATGAACAGGTAAAACCAGATGTACTTCCTAAAAAAGAATTTATTCAAAATATTATTGATATTATAGAGAAAAATTGTGATGATATTAAATTGGTAAAGCTAAATTCAGAAGAAAGCAAAATGTTAGGCAATAAAACCTTTTTAGTAGAAAAAAACAAAAAGAGGATTATTTGTTATCCTATTGAAAGAAAATTATTATATGCTATTGCTAAAATAGGAAAAAATCCCCAAATTGTTAAAAGTGAATATTTTTTAATTGATAAAACTTTATCAGATTTAATTAATACAGGAAATAATATTAATATGGTAGAACCACTTAGAGATTTTAATGGTTATTCATGGACAACTATTGATAGAGAAATAGAGAGTATAGAACATAATTTAGTTTATCAAAATTTAAGAATTTTAATAGGGGAAGCTTTTTTAGAAAATTGGGTTAAAAATCATGAGTTTATCATAGATTATCTAGAATTGTTCCAAACTAAATTAGGAGAAAAATATGGAGAAAAAAATGCAAGAGATTTTATAGATATATTGAAAAAAATTTCTATTCTATTAGAAATAAAATTTGACTGTAATGCAAAGAAAAAAATGAGAACCACTAAAAAAGAAATAGATGAAAAAATAGTAAAAATACAAGATAATAAAGATTTTGTTAAACAAGTTACTTTAGAAAAAAGAGATTTAACTCAAGAAATAAAAAAAATAGATGAAACTATAAATAATAGGGAAATGTTACAAGAAGAATATTTAAAAAGAAATAAAAATTTACCATTAGAAAAGAAAATTTTTAGTGTTAGAATTTTATCCCAGATGATGGAAAAGGAAAGAGAAGAAAAAATAAAAAAATTGGAGCAGTTAAATTATTTATTAATACCTAAAAATTTTATATTGTATAGAAAAGAATTAAATGAAAGAGCAAAATATTTAGAATTAGTAGAAAAAGATAATGAGAAACAATTAAAAGAAACAATGGTAAAATTGCAAAAAAAATTTTTGACATGTTTTAAAATTAAAGTACAACAAGCAGATACAAAACAAGATATTATTAAATTATTATATGAATTTAGATATTATTGTTTGCTACCTTATGGAGTAAATAAAATTGTAATAAATGAAGATGTATTAGAAAAAAATATAAAAGAAGATGGAATGACATTGTTTAAAAAAGCACAAGAAGAAAAAGTAATGGAATCAATAATTCAAGATAAAGAGTTAGAATATATTTTATTAAAACATATTTTTACAGTTAGAATTATTAAATTAGAAGATTTAATATTTAAATTAACAAAAGAAAAAGATAAATTTTATCTACAATTATTTGATGAAGATATTTTTGAGCAAAAAATAGAGATACCAGAAATGAAAGACTTAAGTAAAAAGGATTTACAAATTAGATTAAACAAAAAAATAAAATTATTTTTATAGAAAGTTACAATTCTCAGCATAAATTAAAAACAATTGATATATTAATATTTTTGTCAAAAACATAGCTGGGGTTTAACGAACAGAGCCTTTGGTTGCAAATATTAATATATCAACTGTTTTTTAGTATATATAATTGCAAATTAATTGTTAAGAAGGAGGAAAAAAGGTGAAAATTACATTTTTAGGTGCTACTAAAACAGTAACAGGTTCTAATTTTTTAGTAGAAGGTGCTGGCAAAAAATTTTTAGTAGATTGTGGAATGTGGCAAGGAAAAGCAGAAATAGAAGAAGAAAATAGACAGGATTTTGAATTTGAACCAGCAGAAATTGACTTTATGTTACTAACACATGCACATATAGATCATTCAGGAAGAATTCCTAAATTATATAAAGAAGGATTTAAAAATAAAATATATGCACATAAAGCAACCTGTGATTTATGTGCTTTGATGTTACCAGATAGTGGACATATACAAGAAATGGAAAGTCAATGGAAAAATAAAAAAAGAATGCGTAAAGGAGAAGAAGAATTACCTCCTATATATACAGCAGAAGAAGCGGTAAGATGTTTAGAAATATTTGAACCAGTACAATATGATGAAATTATAGAAATCACTCCACAAATACAAGTGCGATTTAATGATGCTGGTCATATGTTAGGTTCTAGTATAATAGAAGTATGGATAGAAGAAGATGGAAAAAGAACAAAAACTGTATTTACAGGAGATATAGGTAACAATGATATACCATTATTAAGTTCACCTACTATGATAGAAGATACGGATTATTTAGTGATGGAATCTACTTATGGAAGTAGGTTACATATTAAAAATGAACAAAAAGCACAATTATTTTTAGATATAGTATCTGAAACATTAGATAATGGAGGGACAGTTGTAATTCCTTCTTTTGCAGTAGGAAGAACACAGGAGATATTATACGAAATAAATCATTTAAAAGACGAGAGTAATGATGAAGAATTTAAGCGAAAATATAATATATTAATGAAAGTACCAGTATATGTAGATAGTCCGCTTGCTATTTCTGCAACTGAAGTATTTAAAGAAAATATGGAGTTATTTGATGAAGAAACACAAGAAGAAATAATGCAAGGAGATAATCCATTAGAATTTTCAGGATTACAATTTACTAGAACAGCAGAAGAATCTAAAGCTTTGAATGAAGATACAAGACCAAGTATTATTATATCTGCTAGTGGTATGTGTGAAGTAGGAAGAATAAAACATCATCTAAAACATAACTTGTGGAATCCAAAAAGTACGATTCTTTTCGTAGGATATCAAGCTCCTGGAACTTTAGGTTATAGTCTTGTAAATGGTGCAAAAAAAGTGAAAATATTCGGAGAAGAAATAGCGGTAAATGCAAGAATTGAATATATTGAAGGATATTCAGGGCATGCAGATCAAGAATGGTTAATGAATTTTATTTATTCTTTTCTTCAAAAACCAAAACATATTTTTTTAGTTCATGGAGAGCCGGAATCTCAAGATGTTTTAAAGGCAAAAATTGAACAAGAAACTCGGAATTGATGTTATTGTACCTACATTTGGAGAAACCTATGAATTAGCAGAAAAAGTAGAAATGGTTAATAAAGTAGAAAGAAAAGTAACAAAAACATTGCGTTTAGATATTTTAGAACGATTAGAAAAATTAAAAGAAGAAATGAAAGATATGGATACTTATGTAAGACAAGATTTACATGATGTTAATTTAAGAGATGAAGATATATTTAGAATTAACGAAAAAATCAAAGATTTAGAAAAGCAAATTCTAAAGGTAATAGAAGGTTAAAAGACTAAAGAAATAGTTGAAATCTTAGAAAGGAATAGAAATTAAGATGGAAAATAAATATTTAAATGAGGCAATTATCGGAAATAAAAATATGTTAGCAACTTTTTCAGGAAAGGGAGAATTACAAAGAATGTATTTTCCTAATAAAGAGATGAAACAATATATTAATTTCTTCCATACAGGAGTAAAAGTTAATCAATCAGATTTAATATATTTGCATGATGATATTAATAATGTTTATAAACAATATTATGATACAGATACAAATATTTTAAATACAGAGATTACAAATACTTATTTTAATTTAAAAATACTACAAACAGACTATATGTTGATGAAAGAAAATGTATTAGTAAAAAAATATATTTTATTAAATGAAGCTAAAATAGATTTAGATGTAAAATTTTATATACACTCAGAATTATTATCAGATTTCAATAATTGGGTAGGATGTAAAATTGTAGATGGTGGAATGATGCAATATGCTTATGATTTTACATTTTCTACTTTTGCAAAAGGATATTCTTTGCTTAGCCATCAAATAAATGGAAGTAACGAAAGGATTAAAAGAGGAGAAATTCAAGATAAAGATTATATTGGTATGTCTAAAGATTCTAGTATTAGTTATGATTTAGGAATTATTAAACCAAATGAGAAAAAAGTAATAGAGATTTGTATTTTAATTGGTGAAAACCAAAATATATCTAAAGTAGAAGATGAAATAGAAAGAATTAAGAAAATAGATTTAGACAAAGAGTATACAAATATTAAATCTTATTGGAGAAAATATGTTAAATCACATAATAGTTTAAATATTAAAGAACCAAAAAATAGTTATGAAGAGAAAATATATGAGATTTATAAAAGAAGTATTTTATTATTTCCATTATTAACAAACCAAGAAACAGGAGGTGTAATTGCTGCTCCAGAAATTGACGAAACTTTTTCAAAATGTGGAAGATATGCTTATTGTTGGCCAAGGGATGCAGTTTTTATAACAAAAGCATTAGATATTTTGAAAATGGAAAAAGAAGCAGACAAATTTTATCAAGTATTCTGTAAAAAAACACAAAGTAAAAATGGAATGTGGGAACAAAGATTTTACACAGATGGAAGATTAGCACCTTGTTGGGGATATCAAGTAGATGAAACTGCAAGTGTTGTGTATGGTGTGTGGGAACATTATCAATATACAAAATCTGAAAAATTTTTAAAAGAGAATTTGCAAATGTGTGAAAAGGCAATTGATTTTTTGAAAAGATATGTGCAAGACTGGTTAGGATTAGAAGCAAAAGAAGAAAAAGATAAAGATAAGGTACAAGAAGAAATAGAAAATCAAATGCAAAATAATAAAGCACATAAGTATCATATTAGTTACGACCTTTGGGAAATGTGTGAAGGAATACATACATATTCTTTAGCAAGTATTTATTCAGCATTTGAATGTATTTTGAAAATCTATAAAACATTAGGAAATAAAACTTCTGATTTTGAAAATAATAGATTAAAAGAAGAAAAAATATTTAAGAATGAACGTGAATTAGAAAAATTACAAGTTGAAATAAAAAAATATATAAATAATTATTTGTATGACGAGGAAAAAAAATCTTATGTAAGGAATACTGAAGATAAAAAAATGGATATCAGTCTTTTAGGATTAGTTACACCATTTAAAGTTTTTAAACCAAAAGAGAAAAAAGTTTTGAATACAATAGAAAGAATTAATTTATCTCTAAGAACATATACAGGGGGATATCAAAGATTTGAACAAGACCATTATATGAATGGAAATCCATGGACTATATCTAATTTGTGGATGACATTGTATTACTTAGAAACTGGAGAAAAAAGAAAAGCAAAAGAAACATTTGATTTTGTTGTAAAAACTTGTGGTAAACATCATTTCTTAGGTGAACAAATCGATAATAACACATTAAAACCTAATTGGGTAATTGGGCTGGGTTGGTCACATGCAATGTTTATTATTGTACTGGAAAAACTTTATTTAAGGTCTTGATTTAAATATATTAATGTTACTAGTTAATGAGTAAAAAATAAAAAAAAACTTGAAAAGTGATTTTTTTTGGTATAGAATGGAATTGCCTATTGAAAAGTAGGTAATAATAAGATAGAGAAAAATGTTTTATCATATTTTCTATTAAGAATAAGGAGGAATTTTTTATGTCAGTTAAAATAGGAATTAATGGATTCGGAAGAATCGGGAAATTATCATTTCAAGCAGCACTTGCTAAAGAAGGTGTAGAGGTAGTTGCAGTAAATGATCCATTTATTACAGCAGATTATATGGCTTATATGACTAAATATGATACTGTTCACGGAAGATTTAATGGAACTATAGAAGCAAAAGATGGAAATTTAGAAGTAAATGGAAAAGAAATCAAAGTATATAATGAAATGGATCCACATAATATACCATGGGGAGAAATTGGAGTAGATTATGTATTAGAATGTTCAGGTGTATTTACAACTATGGAAAAAGCACAAGCACACTTAGATGCTGGAGCTAAAAAAGTTATTATTAGTGCACCATCTAAAGATGCTCCAATGTTTGTTATGGGAGTTAATAACAAAGAATATGATTCAAGTATGAATATTGTATCAAATGCTTCTTGTACAACTAACTGTTTAGCACCACTTGCAAAAGTTATTCATGACAATTTTGGAATCAAAGAAGGTTTGATGACAACTGTTCATGCAACAACTGCTACACAAAAAACAGTAGACGGAGCTTCTAAAAAAGATTGGAGAGGCGGTAGAGCAGCAGCAGCTAATATTATACCATCTTCTACAGGAGCTGCAAAAGCAGTAGGAAAAGTTATTCCATCTTTAAATGGAAAATTAACAGGGATGGCTTTCAGAGTACCAACAGTTGATGTTTCTGTTGTAGATTTAACATGTAACTTAGAAAAGCCAACTACTTATGAAGAAATATGTGAAGTAATGAAAAAAGCTTCTGAAAATGAATTTAAAGGAATTATTGAATATGTTGAAGATCCAGTTGTTTCTTCAGATTTTACAACTGACCCACATACTTCTATATTTGATAGTACAGCAGGGATTATGCTAACAGATACTTTTGTAAAATTAGTTGCTTGGTATGATAACGAATGGGGATATTCTAACAAATTAGTTGATTTAGCTTGTTATATCGCATCTAAAGGGTAATAGGAGGAGTTAAAAATGAATAAAAAAACAGTAAAAGATATTGATTTGAAAGGAAAAAAAGTTTTAGTTAGATGTGATTTCAATGTACCTATGGATGAACAAAGAAATATTACAGATAATACAAGAATATTAGCTGCTTTACCTACTATCAAATATTTGTTAGATAATAATTGTGCTATTATATTATGTTCTCATTTGGGAAGACCAAAGGGAGAATTTAAACCTGAATTTTCATTGAAACCAGTAGCTAAAGAATTATCTAGATTATTACATCAGGATGTTATAATGGCAGAAGATGTTGTAGGAGAAGATGCTAAAACAAAAGCTACTAATTTACAGCAAGGACAAATTATGTTATTAGAGAATGTAAGATTTCATAAAGAAGAAACAGATAATGAACCTGAATTTTCTAAAAAATTAGCATCTATGGCAGAAATATATGTAAATGATGCTTTCGGTTCAGCACATAGAGCACATGCCTCTACTGCAGGAGTTGCAGCCTATTTACCAGCAGTATCTGGATTCTTAATTGAAAAAGAATTACAGTTTTTAGGAGGAGCAGTAACAAATCCACAAAGACCATTTGTAGCTATATTAGGTGGTGCAAAAGTTTCTGATAAAATAGGAGTAATTGACAATCTATTAGAAAAAGTGGATACTTTAATGATTGGTGGAGGAATGGCTTATACATTTTTTAAGGCACAAGGATATGAAATTGGAAAATCTATTTGTGAATTAGATAAATTAGATTTGGCAAAAGATTTAATGGAAAAAGCAAAACAAAAAGAAGTTAAATTAATTCTTCCAGTAGATACTGTTATAGCAAAAGAACCAGGAGAAGATGTAGAAACTAAAACTGTAAAATGTACAGAAATTCCTGCCGATTGGGAAGGTTTTGATATAGGACAAGAAACGATTAAAATATTTAGAGAGGAACTAAAAAATGCTAAAACAGTAGTATGGAATGGACCTTTAGGAGTATTTGAAATTGACAAATTTGCAATTGGAACTAATGAAATTGCAAAAGCATTAGCTGATATTGATGCAACAACAATTATCGGAGGAGGAGATTCAGCTGCTGCTGTAAAAAAAGCAGGTTTAGAAGATAAAATGACACATATTTCTACTGGTGGAGGAGCTTCTTTGGAATTTTTAGAAGGGAAAAAATTACCAGGAATTGAGTGTTTAATGGATAAATAAAATAGTAAAGCATAAAAAAATGTAAAAAAATGGCAATGAAAATAAAATGATATAATACTAGAATTGCCGGTACTTACAGCTGTTTTAAAGCTTTAAAATGTCGAATTTTGCGATGAGTTTTTTGTAAAAATCATTGAAAAATTTGACATTTTTTTGTATAATAATATAAAGGTATCTTTTATAAAAAATTTAGGCTTAAGTCAAATGATGTTTTTATCAAATAATAATTTATTATGTCTTTCAAGTATTTATATCGTCTTAATTTTCCATGGAAAATTTTCTTTAATAAAAATTTAAAAAAAATTTACCAATATATTGAAATTTATTTTATGGTATAGTATAATAACGGAAGGAGGTGGGCTATGGAAACTTTTCAAAAAGAGATTTTAGGTATTCTAAAGAATATACAACAAAGTATTTCTAGTTTAGAAAATGGACAAGAAGAAATGAGATGCGATATCAAAAATCTACAACAAGGGCAAGAAGAAATGAGAAGTGATATCAAAGATTTACAACAAGGGCAAGAAAAAATGAGAAGTGATATCAAAGACTTACAACAAGGACAAGAAGAAATGAGAAGTGATATCAAAGACTTACAACAAGGGCAAGAAGAAATGAGAAGTGATATCAAAGACTTACAACAAGGACAAGAACAAATGAGAAGTGATATCAAAAATTTACAACAAGGACAAGAAGAGATGAGATGCGATATCAAAAATCTACAACAAGGACAAGAAGAAATGAGAAGTGATATCAAAGACTTACAACAGGGACAAGAAGAAATGAGAAGTGATATCAAAGATTTACAACAAGGACAAGAAGAGATGAGAAGTGATATCAAAGATTTACAGCAAGAACAGAAAGAAATGAGAAAAGAACAAAAGATGATGAAACAGGACATTGAAGAATTACAAGTGGGACAAAAAGAATTGCGACAGGGACAGAGAAATTTAGAAAAATCAATGTATAGAATAGAGCAACAAAGGATAATCGATAGTAATAACATAGCAAAAATTTTATTATTACAAACAAGAATGCAACAAACATTAGAACAACATATACAAGATGATGAAATGAAAATTGCAAATTAAATAACAAAATAAGCTATTATCAAAAGAATACTTGAAAAGTATTCTTTTTTAGTATACAATGAGATTATTAAAAAACAGAGTATAAGAATAAAAAAGAGAGGAGATAAAATATATGAGAAAAAAAATAATAGCAGGAAATTGGAAAATGAATATGTTGCCTAATGAAGCAATTCAATTTATAGAAGAACTAGCTCCGTTAGTAAAAGATACAGAAAATGAAGTAATATTATGCGTGCCATATATAGATTTATTTTATGCATTATTAACGGCACAAAATACCAATATTAAAATAGGTGCACAAAATATGCATTTTGCAGAAAATGGTGCATATACAGGCGAAGTTTCTGGAAAGATGTTAAAATCAATTAATGTAGAATATGTAATAATAGGTCATTCTGAAAGAAGACAATATTTTAATGAAACTGACGAAACTGTTAATAAAAAAGTAAAGGTAGCTTTTGAGAATAAATTAAAGCCAATTGTTTGTGTTGGTGAAACTTTAGAACAAAGAGAAGCAGGAAAAGTAGAAGAAATTATCACAAATCAAACAAAACTAGCATTAGAAGGATTAACAAATGAACAAGTTGAAAACACAATTATAGCATATGAACCAATATGGGCAATTGGAACAGGGAAAACTGCAACAAAAGAAGATGCAAATTATGCAGTAAAAGCAATAAGAAATAAAATTGCTGAAATATATGGACAAACGGTGGCTGATGGAGTTATAATACAATATGGAGGAAGTGTAAAAGCTTCTAATGCAAAAGAACTATTTGAAATGTCTGATATTGATGGAGGACTAGTGGGAGGAGCTAGTTTAAAAGTAGAAGAATTTAGTAAAATAGTAAATTTTAACAAATAATAGAAGCAAATTATACTAAAAAGAAAAGGAAGGATAAAAGAAATGAAAGATAAACTTACAATGCTAATAATCTTAGATGGTTTTGGAGATAACCAAAACAAAGATGGAAATGCAATAAAATTAGCAAAAACACCTAATATTGATAAACTAATGAAAAAATATCCTAATACAGATATATTTACAAGTGGTTTAGCTGTAGGATTGCCAGAAGGACAAATGGGAAATTCAGAGGTAGGACATACAAATATAGGAGCAGGAAGAATTGTATATCAGGAATTAACAAGAATAACAAAATCAATAGAGGATGGAGATTTCTTTACAAATCCTGAATTTATAGCAGCAATTGAAAACTGTAAAAAACACAATTCAAAATTGCACATTTTAGGTTTAGTATCAGATGGTGGTGTGCATAGCCACAATAGACATTTATATGGTTTATTAGAAATGGCAAAAAGAAGAGATTTTGAGAATGTATATGTACATTGCTTTTTAGATGGTAGAGATACTCCACCTGCATCTGCAGAAAGTTATATTGTGAAATTACAAGAAAAAATGCAAGAAAAAGAAATTGGAAAAATAGCAAGTATTTGTGGAAGATTTTACAGTATGGATAGAGATAAAAGATGGGAAAGAGTGCAAAAATGCTATGATGCCTTAGTAAAAGGAGAAGGAAAAAAGGCAAGTAGTGCTGTAAAAGCAATAGAAGATTCTTATCAAAAAGAAGTATTTGACGAATTTGTAGAACCAACTGTTATTTGTAATGGAGAAGAACCAGTTGCAACAATCGAAAAAAATGATTCTGTTATTTTCTTTAATTTTAGACCAGACAGAGCAAGAGAAATAACAAGAGCATTAGTAGATTCAGACTTTAATGATTTTGAAACTAAAAAAGATTTAAATTTATATTTTGTATGTTTTACAAATTATGATGAAACAATGCCAAATGTGCATATTGCTTTTAAAAAGGAAACATTGCATAATACATTTGGAGAGTATATTAGTAAATTAGGCTATACACAGCTTAGAATTGCAGAAACAGAAAAATATGCACATGTTACTTTCTTTTTTAATGGTGGGGAAGAAAAATTATTTAAAGGAGAGGATAGAATTTTAGTACCATCTCCTAAAGTAGAAACCTATGATTTAAAACCAGAAATGAGTGCATATGAAGTGACTGATAAAGTAATAGAAGCAATTCAAAAAGATTATTATGATTGTATTATCTTGAATTATGCAAATACTGATATGGTAGGACATACAGGAAGTTTAGATGCTGCTATAAAAGCAGTAGAAGCTGTAGATAAATGTGTAGGACGAGTAGTAAAATTGGTAGAAGAAAAAGAAGGAAATCTATTAATTACAGCAGATCATGGAAATGCTGAGCAAATGATAGATTATAAAACAGGGGAGCCACATACTGCACATACTACAAATCCTGTACCATTGATATTGGTAACTAAAAATAAAAAATTAAAATTAAAGACAGATGGAAAACTTGCTGATTTAGCACCAACAATGCTTGATTTAATGAATCTAGAAAAACCAGGAGAAATGACTGGAGAAAGTTTATTAGATAAGGAATAAAAAGTTATGTTAAATCATACAAAAAAAATAAAAGAAATTTATGAAGATATACAACGAAAATTATTTTATATGATACCAGAGAAATGGGAAAAATTATATCTTTACAGTTCTGTTATTGATATGCCTAAAAAAGTTCAGAATGGAGAATTATTCTTTTATTATATTCCAAAAGGTATTTTCAAAAAAAATCCTGTGAATGTTTATGAAATACCATCAAAATTCAATTTAGATGAAAAAGAATATATAAAATTAGTAGAAATTTTATATGATAAAGTAAAGGAATTAAGAGAAGAATTTAGAAAATCAGAATCTGGAACAATTTGGAGTAATATAACAATATCTATTCAAAATCTTAAATTTAAAGTAGAATATGGATATGAAGATTTAATAAACTCGAATTTTAATAGTTATGAAAGACATGTTATATGGAGATATCAATATTTAGAAATCGGATTAGAACAAGTAAGTAAAAAAGATAGAGAAATTCTAAAAAGATATATTAATGGACCTAAAACGATGGGAAGAAAAGAAGTATATGAAACAGGAATTTATATTCAAGACATTAAAAATATAGTAGATTATACAACTCAAAATTATGAAAGTATACAAAATGTAGAATATGTTTCTACGAAAGATGAAAAAATCAAGAAAAATCAAATCTTATTGTCAGAAGAAGAAATTCGTAGAGCAAAAATACAAAATGATATTTCATAAGTCATTAATTTTAGGGGAACCTAAAAACAATAGATAAATAAAAAACAAAGTATCGAAAGGAGCAATTAAAATGATTTATTCAAAAGAATTAGAAGAAATGTGCGTAGTAAAAAAAGGAGTAGACCATGGACCAGCACCAATACCAGAAGAAGGTAAATGGGTAAAAGCAAAAGAAATAAAAGACATTTCAGGTTTAACACATGGAATTGGGTGGTGTGCACCACAACAAGGAGCATGTAAATTAACTTTGAATGTAAAAGATGGTATTATACAAGAAGCATTAGTAGAAACAATTGGATGCTCAGGAATGACACATTCAGCTGCAATGGCAGGAGAAATATTAGTTGGAAAAACAATATTAGAAGCATTAAATACAGATTTAGTTTGTGATGCTATTAATACCGCTATGAGAGAATTATTCTTACAAATAGTATATGGAAGAACACAAACAGCATTTTCAGAAGGAGGACTTCCTGTAGGAGCAGGACTTGAAGATTTAGGAAAAGGTCATACATCACAAGTAGGAACAATATATTCAAGCACATTAAAAGGCCCAAGATATTTACAATTAACAGAAGGTTACATAGTAGAGCTTGGATTAGATAAAGATGACCAAATTATAGGATATAAATATGTTCATATGGGAAAAATGATGGATAATATAAAAAAAGGAATAGAACCAATGGAAGCAATTGAAAAAGCTTCAGGAACTTATGGAAGATTTGACGAAGCTGTTAAGAAAATTGATCCAAGAAAAGAATAATAAGAAGGTAAGATATGAATATTTATTTTTCAGGTTCAATATATGGTGGAAGGCAAAAATTAGATACATATAAAAAATTAATAAAAGAGTTAGCTAAGTTCGGAACAATTCTAGATGAAGAAGTCGCTGATGATAATGTTTTAGTTAAAGAAGCAAATCTTTCAGATAATGATGTTTTCGAAAGTTTAGTAAATAGGCTTAAGCAAGCAGATTTGATTTTTGCAGAAGTAACAGTTCCATCATTAGGTGTAGGATATGAACTTGGGTATGCAGATAGCCAAAATAAGAGAATAGTATGTGTTTATGATAAAACTGTAACACCCAAAGTTACTACAATGCTTAGAGGTAATAAAAAATTAAAAATAATTCCATATACAGATATAGATGAAATAATAAATAATTTGGAAAATATATTAAAGGAGGAAAATTAAATGGCAGTAACATTTGAAAGTTATGAAAGAAGAATAGACCAAATTAAACCAGTAATGGAAAAATACGGAATAAAAGATTTTGAGGATGCATTAAAAATATGTACAGATAAAGGATTTAATCCTTATGAAATCGTAAAAGGGGTACAACCAATTTGTTTTGAAAATGCAGCTTGGGCATATACTTTAGGTGCAGCAATTGCAATAAAAAAAGGATGTACAAAAGCAGCTGATGCAGCAAAAGCAATAGGAGAGGGATTACAAGCATTTTGTATACCTGGTTCTGTAGCAGATGACAGAAAAGTAGGATTAGGACATGGAAATTTAGCTTCTATGTTATTATCAGAAGATACAAAATGTTTTGCGTTTTTAGCAGGTCATGAGAGTTTTGCAGCAGCAGAAGGAGCAATTGGTATTGCAAAATCAGCTAATAAAGTAAGAAAAGAACCATTAAGAGTTATTTTAAATGGATTAGGAAAAGATGCAGCACAAGTTATCTCAAGAATAAATGGATTTACTTATGTAAAAACAGATTTTGATTTCTTTACAGGAAAGGTAAATGTAATAGAGGAAATTCCATATTCAGATGGAGAAAGAGCAAAAGTTAAGTGCTATGGAGCAAATGATGTTAGAGAAGGTGTAGCTATTATGTGGTTAGAAGATGTGGATGTATCTATTACAGGAAATTCAACAAATCCAACAAGATTCCAACATCCAGTAGCTGGAACTTATAAAAAAGAAAGAATTGAAGCAGGAAAGAAATATTTCTCAGTGGCATCAGGAGGAGGAACAGGAAGAACACTTCATCCAGATAATATGGCAGCAGGTCCTGCATCTTATGGTATGACTGATACAATGGGAAGAATGCATTCAGATGCACAATTTGCAGGAAGTTCTTCTGTACCAGCACATGTAGAAATGATGGGATTAATCGGTATGGGAAATAATCCAATGGTTGGTGCTTCTGTTGCAGTTGCAGTTGCAGTTGAAGAAGCAATGAAATAAAATAAAAAAAATAGCCTTAGGGGCTATTTTTTTGTTCCAATCACACTCGCTTTGCTCGTTTGTTCGCTACGCAGTGTCCCCAAATAATATAAATATGCTTAGTAAGTATGAAAATAAAAAACGAACAAAAATTTTATTTTTTTTCAAAAAACTATTGACAAAAAAATTAATAGGATATAAAATAAGAACAACAAAAACGAACAAGAATTTGGAAAACGAAAATTTGTTAAGGAGTGATAAAAATGAATCTTGTAAAAAAAAGAGTAGTATTAAAAACAGTAGTAAAATCTAGTATAGAAAGACATCCTGTTCCAGTTTTAGGCATTGATTATAAAGTGAAAATTGAATACAAAAATATAAAAATTGCAGAACTAGATGTAGAACAGAGAACAATTAAAATATCACTACCTAATAAATATAAAAAAACATCTAATACACAAATTTTAGATTTGGCAATTGAAAAAATGTATGAGCAAATTGCAAAAGTAGAAGTAGAAAGAGCCATGGAAAAGGCAAGAATTTTGTTAGGATTTGCTCCAGATGATTATACTATTCAGAAGATAAATAAAAAATTGGGAAAATGCGAAGAAAATAAAATTACTATCAATCCTGAAATAGTAAAATATCATAGAGATTTGGTCGATTATGTAGTTTTGCATCAATATTGTCATTTGAAATATAAAACACATGCAAAATCATTTTATCAGTTGTTGGAAAAAGTAGAACCAAATTATAAGCAATATGAAGAAATGATGAAACAATTAGAAAAGTAAAAATAAAAGAAATATGAAGTCACTTGCGTATTTCTTTTTTTTTGGATATAATAAATGCATGGAAAAGTTAATTGTAACTCAAAAATATGATAATAAAAAATTAAGTAAAATAGTATTAGATGAAAGAAAGGAAATTCATTATCCTTTGTTTTGTAAGTTGCTAAGAAAAAAGGATATTAAAGTAAATGGAAAAAGAGTTAACAAAGATATTATTGTACACGAAAAAGATGAGATTACTTTATATCTTCCAGAAGAAAAACAAGAAAATAAAATAATCCAAATTATATATGAAGATAACAATATTTTAGTAGTAAATAAAGATGTAGGAATAGAAGTAACTGGTAAAAATAGTTTAACAGAGAAATTGCGTGCACAATGCAAAGAAGGAGAAAAAATAAATCCCTGTCATCGTATTGATAGAAACACAATGGGATTAGTTGTATTTGCAAAGTCAGAAAAAGCATTACAAATTATGCTAGAAAAGTTTAAAAAACATGAAATAGAAAAACATTATCTGGCTTTAGTGTATGGAGTACCAAATCCAAAAAGTAAGAGAATTAAAAGTTATTTATTTAAAGATAATAAGAAAGCAAGGGTATATATTAAAGATGAGTTTGAAAAAGGTTATCAGCCAATTATCACCAGTTATACTGTATTAGAAAAAAGAAAAGATAATACAGCTTTGTTAGATGTAGAAATTGAAACTGGAAGGACGCATCAAATAAGAGCACATTTAGCGTATTTAGGTTATCCAATTATCGGAGATGGAAAATATGGTAAAAATGAAATTAATAGAAAATTTAGACAAAATACACAATTATTATGGGCATATAAATTAAAATTCAATTTCCAAAAAGATAGTGATATTTTAACTTATTTAAACTCTAAAGAGATTATATTACCAGATTGGCAAAGTTTAATAAATCGGAGTGATGGATTGTGGATTGTTTGAATAAAAAATGCTAGATACTATTAAACCTTATAGTTAGTAAATAGAAGATATACCTATTAATATTGAAAACATAATTGGAAAAGAGCAAAAATATATTGAAAAAATGGAAAATGAAATTTCTAAAATGAAAAAAGACAGTATTGCATTAATCAATCAAATAACAACAATTAGTAAGCAAAGAATTTTTAAAGATACTGTAAGAAGAAATGTAAAAATTTCTAGTAATTCTCTTGATTTGATTGATAAACAAATTATTAAATTTTTTACAAAGTAAATTTTACATTTAAAAGGAGAGTTGCTAGAACTCTCCAAAATCATTTAGGCTCCCGTCTTGTTACAAATGTAACAGAGGGTTAAGTTAAATATATTTTAGCATATAATATTAATGTCAAATTAAATTTGACATTAATATTATATGAAGGTTTATTAAAATTATGCATTATAATTTTTAGTTACAAGTTTAAATATTTTACTCTCATAAAGTTTTAAACTATTTATTATTAAATAATTTTTTAATCTCGTGGGAGTAATTTATGGAGCGGGTAGTGGGAATCGAACCCACGCTATCAGGTCGGAAGCATGACATTCTACCACTAAATTATACCCGCATAAACCATAAATTCATTATACAAAAAAAAAGATAAAAAATCAAGGAAAAGAGCAAAATTCCTTGATTTTTTCCGACTTGTGCGATATAATTTGGAAGAAAATTAATACTAAAAGGAGATAACTATGAAAGCACTAGAAATTAGAAATAAATATTTAAACTTTTTTAAAAAACATGGGCACAATGTCATTCCATCAGCACCATTAATACCAGAAAATGACCCATCTGTATTATTCACAACAGCAGGAATGCAACCATTAGTACCATATTTATTAGGAGAAAAACATCCAGAAGGAACTAGATTAACAGACTATCAAAAATGTGTAAGAACAAATGATATAGAAGAAGTAGGAGATAATAGACATTTAACTTACTTTGAAATGCTAGGAAATTGGTCATTAGGAGATTATTTCAAAGAAGAATCTATTCAAATGAGTTATGATTTTTTAACAAAAGAATTACAAATACCAGCAGAAAAATTATCTGTTACTTGTTTTGCAGGGGATAAAGATTGTCCAAAAGATGAAGTATCAGCTTCTTGCTGGAAAAAAGCAGGAATTCCAGAAGAAAGAATCTATTTTTATGGAAAAGATGATAATTGGTGGATTGCAGGAGAAGAAGGACCATGTGGACCAGATACAGAAATGTTCTATGATACAGGAAAACCAGCATGTTCACCAGATTGTCAACCATCTTGTGATTGTGGTAAATATGTGGAAATTTGGAATAATGTATTTATGGAATATTTTAAGGATAAAAATGGATATACTAAATTAAAGCAAAAAAATGTAGATACAGGATTAGGTTTAGAAAGAATGACAATGTTATTACAAGGAAAAGAAACACCTTATGACACAGAACTTTTTGAACCGATTATGAAAAAATTAGAAGAATTACAAAAAATAGATAGTATTCAAAGTAGAAGAATAGTAGCAGAACATTTACGTTCTAGTATGATGATTATTGCAGATGGTGGAAGACCAAGTAATATCGATAGAGGCTATGTATTAAGAAGACTTATTAGAAGAATGATAAGACATCTTAATAAATTACAAGTTAGTTTAGATGAAATTTCCACACTGATTGCAATTAATGTGGAGAACTTAAAAGCAATGTATCCAGAATTAGAGAAAAATCAAGCGATTATAAAGGATGTTATTTTAGAAGAAAAAAATAAATTTGTAAAAACATTAGCACATGGAGAAAGAGAATTTAACAAAGAAATGCAAAAAGCAAAACAGGCAGGAACAAATGTGATAAATGGACAAGTAGTATTCAGACTATATGATACTTATGGATTTCCACCTGAAGTAACAAAAGAATTGGCAGAAGAAAACGGATTCCAAATTGATTTAGAGGAATTTGAAAAATTATTCAAACAACATCAGGAAAAATCAAGAGCAGGCTCAGAACATAAATTTAAAGGTGGATTAGCAGACCAAACAGAAGAAACAATAGCTTATCATACAGCAACACATTTATTAAATGCAGCTTTAAAACAGATAATAGGAAAAGATGCACATCAAAGAGGTTCCAATATTACAGCTGAAAGAATGAGATTTGATTTTAATTGTGACCATAAATTAACAGAAGAAGAAAAAAAGGCTGTAGAAGATTTAGTCAATAAATGGATACAAGAAGGAATACCTGTAACAAAACAAGAAATGAGTAAAGAAGAGGCAATTAAATCAGGTGCAGAATGTATGTTTATTGAAAAATATCCAGATATTGTTACAGTATATTCTATTGGAAATGTATCAAAAGAATTGTGTGGAGGTCCACATGTTAACAATACGAAAGAATTAGGAAGATTCAAAATTAAAAAAGAAGAATCTAGTTCTTCAGGTATTAGAAGAATAAAAGCTGTATTAATAAAAGAATAACGAAAGGAATGAGATGAAAATGGAAAATTGTTTATTTTGTAAAATAATAAAAGGAGAAATTCCATCCCAAAAAGTGTATGAGGATGAAGAAATATTAGCATTTAAAGATATTCATCCAGCTGCACCAATTCATATTTTAGTAATTCCTAAAAAACATATAGATTCTTTAGCACAAATGCAGGCAGAAGATGAAGAAATGATAGGAAAGATTTATCATGTTATTAACAAAATAGCAGAAGAACAAGGGTTTAAGGAAAATGGATATCGTGTAATAGTAAATTGTGGAAAAGATGGTGGACAAGAAGTAATGCATTTACATTTTCATCTTTTAGCAGGAAAAAGTTTAGGAGAAAAAATTGTAGGATAAAATACAATATAGGAGGAAAGCTTAAATAATGAGATTTGTAACAGATGAGAAATCAAAAAAACAATATAAAGAATTTTTAGAAAAACATGAAAGATGTAATTTTCAACAATCATTAGAATGGGCAGAGGTAAAAAAACCAAATTGGAAACCAGAAGTTATTTTAGCAGAAGATGAAAATGAAGAGATTATTGGTTCCTTATGTGTATGGATTAGAAAAATGCCTATTTTCGGAAATATGATGTATGCTGCTAGAGGTCCTGTTTGTGATATTCATGATATAGAAGTGATGAAACAATTAACAGATGGAGCAAAAGAATTAGCTAAAAAATATAATGCTATGGTTTTAAGAATGGAACCAGATATTTTAAGTGATGACCAAAATTTCAGAGATATTGTAACAAGTTTAGGATATAAAATTAAAGATGATGCGAAAGACTTTAAAGATGAAATCCAGCCAAGATATGTATTCCGTTTAGATATCAAAGATAAAACAGAAGAAGAAATTATGGCAGGATTTCATCAAAAATGGAGATATAATATTCGTTTAGCAGGAAGAAAAGGTGTTACTATTAAAGAGGGAAATAAAGAAGATTTAAAAGATTTTCATCGTATTATGATTGAAACAGGAGCAAGAGATGGATTTATTATTAGACCATTAGCTTATTTTGAAAAAATGTATGATTGTTTGGGACCAGACCATATGAAAGTATTGATGGCATATTATGATGGAAAGCCAATTTCTGGTGTGATACCTATTTTCTATGGAAATAAAACTTGGTATTTATATGGTGCAAGTAGTAATGAACATAGAAATTTAATGCCAAACTATTTATTGCAATGGGAAATGATAAAAATGGCGATTGCAAGAAAAGATGATATTTATGATTTTAGAGGAGTATCTGGGGTGGTAGATGAAAGTCACCCTCAATATGGATTATATCGATTTAAAAAAGGGTTTGGTGCTACTTTTACAGAATTTATAGGAGAAGTATATTTGCCATTTAAACCATTTACTTATAAAATGTATAAAATATCTGAAAAACTATTTAGAACAGTAAGACAATGGAAGATGAAATTAAAAAATCATTCCTAGTAAATTTGCACGAAAGGAGAATAACTTTGAAAACATTAGTAATAGAAACAAAAGATTTAAGACATAATATAGAAAAAATAAAAGAACATGCAAAAATAAATGAACCAGATGATAATGGAAAACCAGTAAAAATAATTGCAGTTGTGAAATCTAATGGCTATGGGTTAGGACTGCTACCTTATGTGCAATTTTTAATAGATAACGGAATTGATTTTTTTGCGGTATCTACTGTAGAGGAAGCAGTACAATTGCGACAAGCAGGTATTAAGCAAGATATTTTGATGTTATCTTCAACAGCTCTCAAAGAAGATATAGAAACATTAATAGAGAATAAGATTATTTTAACAATAGGTTCTAAAGAAGCGGTTCAAGAAGTAGAAAAAGTAGCAAAAGAGCAAAATATTACAGTAAGAGTTCATTTGAAAATTGATACTGGATTTGGAAGATATGGCTTTATTTATTCACAAAGAGAAGAAATGATAGAAGTATTAAAATCTATAAAACATATTAAAATAGAAGGTACTTTTTCTCATTTTTCTGTTAGTTTTTTTGATGATAAATATACCAAAAAGCAATTTTATCGATTTATGCAAGTAGTCGAGGTCTTAAAAATGAATGATATTCCAACAGGGATGTTACATGTATGTAATTCTTCAGCTTTTATAAAATTTCCATATATGCATTTAAATGCAGTAAGAATCGGTTCTGCTTTTTTAGGTAGATTATCTTTTCCAAACCATATGGGTTTAAAGAAAATTGCCTATTTAGAATCTAAAATAACAGAAATAAAACTATTGCCAAAAGGATTTAATGTAGGATATTCTAATACCTATCAAACGAAAAAAGAAACAAAAGTTGCTATTATTCCTGCTGGTTATATGGATGGAATTAATATTACAACTGATAGAGATATGTATCGAAAAATAGACCAATTGCGTTATATTGTAAGAGACACAAAAGACTTTTTTAAGAAAAAAGCCATTTATGTTAAAATTCAAGATATATCTTGCAAAGTGTTGGGAAGAGTAGGGACACATCATATTGTATGTGATATTACTAATAAAGATATTAAAATAGGTGCTCCTGTTATCTTTCAAGTAAATCCAAAATATGTAGATTCTGCAATAAGGAGGGAATATCGATAATGGAAGAACAAAAAGAAAAGAATCAGACACAAGAGGAAAAACAATCAGGAACAGAAATTTTTCAAAAAGGTTTTTTTAAGAAATTATGGTATTCAATTGTGAATATAGAAAAATATCCAGAAATGGCAACAGAAGGAGTTGGAAGAGCAATTTCTTATTTATTTAAAATTGTTGCTATTCTAGCAGTAGTACTTTCTATTTGGATGACTTATGAAACATATGAGGCAGTAAGAGACGGAGTAGATTATTTGCAAAATGAATTTCCATCTTTTTCTTATCAAGAAGGAACTTTATCAGTAGAAACAGAAGAACCTATTATCATAGGAGCAGAACAATCTGGTGTTGGAAAGATTATTGTAGATACCAAAACAGATTCTGAAGAACAAATTAATCAATATCTAAATGATATAGGAAGTAATGAAAGTGGTATTGTTGTTTTGAAACAAAAAGTTTTGGTTAAAACACCAGCAGTTGCGGGGTCTATTTCTTATGATTACCAACAAATTTTGGGTAATATGCAAATAACACAATTTAACAAACAAGATGTTATTAATTATGCAAATAGTAATCAAGTTATTACTTTATATATTAGTATGTTTATTACCATTTTTATTTACAGTATCATGATGTATTTTATCACTACTTTATGGTATGTTGTCATGATTAGTATTGTGGGATATATTACTGCATGGTTATTAAAAATAAAGATGAGATATGTAGCAGTATTTAATATGTCTGTTTATGCGATTACATTATCTGTCTTATTAAATGTCATCTATTTAATTATTAATATGTTTATACCATTTACCATTGCTTATTTCCAAGTAATGTATGTGGCAGTAGCAACGATTTATTTGATTGCAGCTATCTTTATTATTAAATCAGAAACCATAAAGAAACAAGCAGAATTAATGAAAATTGCTGAAGCACAAGCTATCGTAAAAAAAGAATTAGAGCAGGAAAAGCAAAAAGAAGAGGAAAAAGAACAAAATAAAGATACAGATAAAAAAGGAGAAAAAGAAGATAAAAGTGGGGAAAAGAAAGAAAAAAAGAAAGATAATAATTTAGGAGAAGAGCCAGAAGGTTCTAATGCTTAAAAGAAAGGAATAGTAGAAATGAATAATCAAAATGAAAATAAAGAAGAAAAAAACAAAAATAAGAAACTACTTTTATCATTATTAGTATTGGTTTTATTAATAGCATTGATAACAGTGGGAATCGTATATTTTACAAAAGTAAAAGGAGAGGAAGATGATAAGACTTTAGCATATACAGATTTAATTAAAGAAATGTCTTATGGAAATATAGAAAAAATCGAAATGACAACAGGAAGTACTCAAGCAAAAGTTAAAATGAAGAATGAAGAAGAGGAAAAGACAGCTATTGTTCCTGATACAGAGGCATTTATTGAATTAGTGCAAACAAAAGTGGCAGAAGGTAATGAAATCGAATTAATACAAAAGCCAAGAAGTTTTTTTGCACAATTACCAAGTATTATTATTAGTTTCTTACCAACAGCGATTATGCTTGCTTTGTTTATCATGATATTTAAAATGCAAGGTTTAGGAGAAAAAGGAAAAGTTTATGATGATACACAAAGAAAAACAAAAGTAAAATTTGATGATGTCGCAGGATTAGATGAGGAAAAAGAAGAATTAATTGAAATAGTAGATTTTCTAAAAAGACCAGAAAAATTTGCAAAAATGGGAGCTAAAATCCCAAAAGGTGTTTTATTATATGGAAAACCAGGAACTGGTAAAACATTAATTGCAAAAGCTATCGCAGGAGAAGCAGATGTTCCTTTTATTTCGATGAGTGGTTCAGAATTTATTGAGATGTTTGCAGGGCTAGGCGCTTCTAGAGTTAGAAAATTATTTGAAAAAGCAAGAAAGTTAGCACCTTGTATTGTATTTATAGATGAGATAGATGCCATAGGTTCTAGAAGAACTTCTAATAGTGGTGCAGAAACAGAAAATAATCAAACTTTAAACCAATTATTAGTAGAAATGGATGGATTTAGTTCAGAAGAAACGATTATTGTATTAGCTGCAACCAATAGACCAGAGATGTTAGATAAAGCTTTATTAAGACCAGGAAGATTTGATAGACAAATTACGATTCCAACGCCAGATTTAAAAGGAAGATTAGAAATTCTAAAAATACATACAAAAGATAAAAAATTGTCAGAAGATGTGAATTTAGAAAGTATTGCAGAAGATACAGCAGGATTTACAGGAGCAGAGTTAGCTAATATTTTAAATGAAGCGGCTATTATTGCTACTAAAAATAAACATGATGGTATTGAAAATCAGGATGTGGAAGAAGCTGTTAAAAAGGTAACTGTTGGCTTAGAAAAAAGACAAAGAGTGATTTCTGATAAAGATAAAAAATTAACAGCTTATCACGAGGCTGGACATGCAGTTGTAAGCCAATACTTGCCAACTCAGACAAATGTCAAAGAAGTTTCTATTATTCCAAGAGGTGTTGCAGGTGGATATACAATGTATAAGTCTGATGAAGATAAATACTATATTTCTAAAACAGAAATGCAAGAAAAATTGATTGCATTACTAGGTGGTAGAGCTGCAGAGAAATTGGTTTTAGATGATATTTCAACTGGTGCAAGTAATGATATTGAAGTGGCAACACAAGTAGCTAAGGATATGGTTACCAAATATGGTATGAGCGATACTTTAGGACCTATTGATTTCCAAGGAAAAGAACCTTATGAAATGCAAATGTTTGGAGAGGGAATTGGAGATAAAATAGGACAAGAAGTAAAACAATTAATAGATACAGCTTACCGAGATGCACAAACTTTATTACAAGAACACAGAGATAAATTAGATGCTATTGCACAAGCATTATTAGAAAAAGAAAAAATTAATGAAGAAGATTTTAAAAAGTTTTTTGAAGCGTAAATAAAACCCCCAAGGCAGACACCTTGGGGGTTTTTGAAAGGATATTATTTAATTGTAGCAATTTTTGAAGCAAATGAAATCATATCTTCATCTGTTTCAAAAGTGAAGACTTGATTGTGTAAGATTTCAACCTTTTCAGATAAGGCTAATTCATAAATCTCTTTCCGATGAGCGCATATAAAAGCACTATTTTCGTAGAGAATCTTACTACCTGTATCAAGTGACAATAATGTTAAATCAAACATACAGTTTCTCCTTTCCTTTTCAGAAAATTTATTGTAATTTACATAAATATTATACTGCGCTTTTTGTCAAAAATCAAGAGAAAATTATAAGTATATATATACAAAAAATTCATATAGATTGATTTTTTGCACCAAATTTGGTATAATATAAGATATAAAAATTTGAAGGAGGAAGCGTTATGCGGACAAAATTAAAAGTAGATCATGCACGTTCTATGGGCAATGGTATTTTATTTTATTCAAAACGCCATGAAGGTTATATTGCTGTTTCAATAGTGGATGAAATGGGAAATATAAAGACAGAATGGACTACAATAGAAAAATATAGAAAAGAGAAGAATAAAAGCAATAAAATTGAGAATGCTAAAAAAATTCTTATACTAAGTTTTTTACCATTTTCTCTAATTTTCTCATTAGTACTTGACAGGGTGATAATAAGCAAAGGACCTATATGGGGGATTCGGTTTCTATTTATATTTTTTGCATTTATAATATTGTATATGTTTGTAATGTATATTGTTATAGAGAAAAAAATAGAAAAAAATATATTTAAATTTCACTCGGCTGAGCATATGGTACTTAATGCATATAGTAAATTAAAAAGAGTACCATTTCTTGAAGAAATAAAGAGATATTCTCGATATAGTAACGGTTGTGGTACAAATATTATAACCCTAATCTTTATTTGGGATATAATGATGTTTTTTTGGACATTTGTTAGTGATATAAGTGTAATAGTATTTGTACTATATATACTATGGAAATGCGGAAAATTAAATTTCTTGCAGATATTTACAACAAGTGAGCCGACGGATAAAGAATTGTTAGTTGCCATTGCTGGATTGAGTGTATGGTTGGAAAATGAAAAAAAAGAAAAGGAAAAGTTCTAGATTTAGAAAATTCCTTTATTGGCTTTTTCCAAGGTTTTTTAATTAAAAACTTTCCCCGGTAATTATAAAATTATCGGGGAAAATTTTATGATGTTATATGTGTGGTTATGATTATGTGAGTGCTAATAATCATAAAATTAAAAATGACATGAAAAAGAAAAGTTTTTGAAAAGATAGCATAAAATACTAATTATCATGTAGTTTAGTTAATTCATAAATTGCTTTGGCATAAATTTTACTAGCTAATAAAAGATTATCAATAGAAATAAATTCATCTGTTTGATGACACATATCTTTTTGACCTGGTAGATTTGCACCAAAAGAAATACAATTATCAAATGCCCTAGCATAAGTCACACCGCCAATTGCGATAGGTTCTTCTTGAGAGTGAGTGGTTTCATTATAAATTTTGCAAAGTATTTTGACTAAATAATTATCTTTTGAAATATATAAAGGTTCTTTATAGTCTTTTGTTTGGAAATCAACATTAATATAGGAACTAGTTTGTTTTAAAAATGCATTTCCAATATCAACAATTGGGGTATTAACGGGAATTCTAATATTCATGCCAATTTTTAAAAAGTTATTTTCTAATGCAAAATCTCCGACATTTAAGGTTAAACTTCCAGATTCATCTTTAATATCAATTCCAAGACTCTTTCCATTATATTCTGTGTTAATCTTTTGCGTAAAGAAATCTAATAAATCAATAGAAATGGAATAAGTTTTAAAAATAGAATCTAAAACAACAATTAATCTAGAAATGGCATTTATTCCTAAATCAGGGTGGGCACTATGAGCTTGCATGCCATGTGCAGTTAGTTTAATTTCTTGTTCATTCATTTTATAAATATCAATTTCAAAATTCAAATTGGCAATCAAGTCTTTTAAGTGTTCAATCAGATCACACATTAAAATTTTAGAAGGATTAATTTCTAAAGTAACACTGCAAATTTTAGGTACAACATTAAAGGCATTTCCATAACTATCAATTTCTTTAATGATAATATCTTTTGATAGAAAAGGAGAGTAATCCATTAATAAATAAGAAGTAAGAGTGCCTTTTTCTGCATAAATACATGGAAAATCTGCATCTGGGCTGAATCCAATGGTAGGTAGTTCTTCTTTTTCTTTATAATGTGCTATACATTTCCAGTCATTTTCTTCATTAAGACCTAAAATAAGTCTTACTCTTTTTTGAACTTGACAGGTATCCATCACTGCTTTCATGGCATAAAGACTAGCAATGACAGGACCTTTGTCATCAATAGCACCTCTTCCATAAATTTTATTATCAAAGATAGTTCCGCTAAAAGGTGGATAAGTCCAATTATCTCCTGCTGGAACCACATCTAAATGACCTATGATACCAACTAATTCTTCACCTTTTCCAAATTCAATATATCCACAGTAACCATCTATATTCTTGGTGCGAAAACCAAGTTGTTTTCCTAAAGATAACATATATTCCAGTGCTTTATTTGCATTTTTCCCAAAAGGTTCATAAGGATTGTCTGATTTTTCATAAACACTAGGAATCTGAATTAATTCTTGTGTTTTTGTAATAATTTCTTGTTTGTTTTTTTCAATATATTCTTCTAACATATAACCAGTCCTTTCTAAATTATTATAGTATAATTGTATCATGGAAGGCAAGCAAATATGATAAAATGTTACTAGTTAATGAGTAAAAAATAAATATCCAAAAGTATTGATATATTAATATTATTTGACAAAACATATCTTTGGCGTAACAATCCGGGTCTTGTCTGCAAAATATTAATATATCAATACTTTTGAGTAAAAATAAGTGAAAGCCATTATCTAGTAACGATAAAATCAAAAAAAATAGGGTTTAGTATAGAAAAATATTGGTAAATATGGTAATATAGTAGTTAAGTTTATCAATCATAAAAATAGGGAGGTCATCATGCGTAATTTTTTGAAAGGAATTATAGTAGGAATTGGAGGAATAGCACCAGGTTTAAGTGGGAGTGTGTTATTAGTTATTTTAGGATTATATGAAAAGGCAGTTGCAGCAATAGGAACATTGTTTAAAGACTTTAAAAATAATGTTAAATTTTTGTTACCATTAGTTTTAGGATTTGGAGTAGGCGTTATTATATTTAGTAAAATAGTCGATTTTTTATTAGTGAATTATGAGATGTATACGAGATATGCATTTTTGGGATTAGTTTTGGGAACCATACCACTTTTTTATAAAGAAGTAAAAAAGAATGGGTTTCATAAGAAATATTATGCCATTATCATTATTGCGGCTATTATAGGATTTAGTTTCTTCCATTTTAATGCGAACTTATTCCCAACAATAACAGACCCTAATTTATTGCAATCTGTTTTTCTTGGAATAGCAGTTGCAGGTTCTTCTATTGTTCCAGGAGTAGATAGTGCAGTAATATTATCTTCATTAGGATTATATGAATTATATGTAGGTTCAATAGCAGATTTTAATTTATCTATTTTAATTCCAGCAGGAGTTGGATTAGTAATAGGAGTATTAGTGATATCCTTTATTATGAATAAATTGATTAAAAGATTTTATACAGTTACATTTTCTGTTATATTTGGATTATTTTTATCTATTATTCCAAATGTATTAAATGAAAGTTGTGGATTAGGATTTAATTTAAATTCAGTGATTTCTATTATCTTAGTAGTTATTGGTTTTGCTTTCTCATATTTCTTAGGAGATGTGAAAGAAAATGTGAAAAAATTAAAACAATGGTTTAAAAAATTCAAAAATCCAAAACAAGAAATCAAATCATTACCAGGTGATAAAGTATAAAAATGAGAGGTGTTTTCATTGAAATTAACAAAAGTAGAAGAATTAGAAAAAATGGCAAGGCAAGTAAGGAAAGGAATCATAGAGGCAGTATATAGCAATCAATCTGGACATCCAGGAGGTTCTTTATCAGTTGCAGATATTTTAACAGTTTTATATTTTAAAGAAATGAACATAGATGAAAAAAATCCCAATTGGAGTGATAGAGATAGATTAGTTTTATCAAAAGGGCATTGTTCGCCAGCTTTATATAGTTGTTTAGCAAATCGAGGTTTTTTTCCAGTTGAAGATTTAAAAACATTTAGGAATATCAATAGTTACTTGCAAGGACATCCCGATAAAAATAAAGTTCCAGGAGTAGATATGACAACAGGTTCTTTAGGACAAGGCTTATCTGTTGCAAATGGAATGGCAATAGCAGGAAAAATGGATGGAAAAAACTATCGAGTTTATTGTATATTAGGAGATGGAGAAATAGAAGAAGGACAAATATGGGAAGCTGCTATGGCAGCTAATAAATATCAGTTGGATAATTTATGTGTGATTGTAGACAACAACAATCTACAAATAGATGGAACAATTGAAGAAGTAATGAGTTCCTACCCAATAGATGAAAAATTTAAAAGTTTTGGATTTGAAATTATTAAAATAGATGGACATGATATATCAGAAATCATAAAAGCTTTTGATGTGGCAAAAAATGTGAAAGGAAAACCAACTTGTATTATTGCTAAAACCATAAAAGGAAAAGGAGTTTCTTTTATGGAAGAACAAGTAGGATGGCATGGAAAAGCTCCAAATGAGGAACAATATATACAAGCATTAAAGGAATTAGAGGAAAAATAAGAAATGGAGTGAAGAAGGACATTAAATGGAAATAACAGGAGAAATACAAGATATTATTTATCAAAATGAAGTAAATAGTTATACAATTGCAACTTTCGAAACAGAGGAAGAAGAAACTACTGTTGTAGGATATCTTCCTTTTGTTCATGCTGGAGATAGTTTGAAGGTAATCGGAAAATTTGTAGAGCATAAAGATTATGGTAGGCAATTTAAAATTGATACTTTTGAAAAATTAATGCCTAAAACAGCTATGGCTTTAGAAAGATACTTAGCAAATGGAAATATTAAAGGAGTAGGAGAAGCTTTAGCAAAACGAATTGTCAGAACTTTTGGTGAAGAAACATTATATGTTTTCCAAAAAGAGCCAGAACGTTTGGCACAAGTAAAAGGAATTTCAGAAAAAAGAGCCAAAGAAATAGCAGAAGAATTTATAGAAAATTGGGAAGTATGGCAAATAGTAGGCTTTTTAGAAAGATTTGGAATTGGAGCAGAATATGCGAAAAAGGTATATACTTTATTAGGTGTTCATGCTATTGAAGAAATAGAAGCAAATCCTTATCTATTGCTAGATATTGCAAGAGGAGTTGACTTTAAACAGGTAGATAAAATGGCATTAGATTTGGGAATACAATATAATCATGAAAAAAGAGTACAAAGTGGTATTAAATATGGATTAATTAGAAGTACTTATAACGGAAATGCTTGTGTTTTGAAACAAAATTTAATAGAATTTGTGATTTCTCTTTTAGATGTAACAACAGAAGTTGTAGAAGATAATATTGTTAATTTAAAAGTAAAAGAAGAAATTGTAGTAGAAAAAAGAGAAGAAGAGGAATATGTCTATTTATATGCTTTTTATGTTGCTGAAGAAGAAATTGCATTAAGAATAAAAAGATTGCAACAAGCTTCTAATAAGAAAAAAATTAACGGAATACAAAAAGCATTAAAAGAAGCGGAAAAACAATCAGGAATAATGTTATCAGAAAGACAAAAAGAAGCGGTACAACTAGTTAATGAAAATAATGTAATTATTATTACAGGAGGACCTGGAACTGGTAAAACTACTATTATTAAAAGTATTATTGATATTTATGAAAAAAAGAAATATAAAGTGGTTCTTTGTGCACCAACTGGAAGAGCAGCTAAAAGAATGACAGAAACAACAGGAAAAGAAGCTTCTACTTTACATCGATTATTAGAAATAGGAAAAATCGATGAAGATAGTTTATATAAAGAAGCTGGAAAATATGAAGGAGCACCTATTGATGCTGATTTAATTATTGTAGATGAAATGTCAATGGTAGATATGTTTTTAATGAATTATTTATTAAAATGTATTTATCAAGGGACTAAATTGATTTTAGTTGGTGATGTAGACCAATTAGCATCTGTAGGACCAGGAAGTGTATTAAAAGATTTCATCAATTCACAAAGAATTACAACAATCCATTTAGATAAAATTTTTAGACAAGCCGCAAAAAGTAAAATTATTTTAAATGCACATAGAGTAAATCAGGGGAAAATGTTTTTTACAAAGAAAAAAATAGAAACAGAGGAACAATTGCAAAATATAGAAATGGAAGAAATAGAAGATATAGAGTTAGATATTCAAACATTAAAAGAAGATTTTTTCTTTATTAGAGAAAATTATCCAGAAAGAATGTTAGAACAAGTGATTTCTTTATGTACAGGAAGATTAAAAAATTATGGAGATTATGATTTTTTCCAAAATATTCAAGTGTTATCACCTACTAGAAAGGGATTATTAGGGACAAAAGAATTAAACAAAGCTTTACAAGAAAAATTAAATCCGAATATTGGTAACTTGCCAGAAAAAGCTAGTATGGGAGCTGTTTTTAGAGCTGGAGATAGAGTGATGCAAATCAAAAATAATTATGATATTTATTGGGAAAAAGAAGGGAAAGATAGAGGAAGAAAAGAACTAGGTAGTGGTGTTTTTAATGGTGAAATAGGTACTATTACTCATATAGATGAAATGGAAAAACAAGTAGAAATACAATTTGATGATGAAAAAGTAGCTTGGTATCCTTTTTCAGAATTAGACCAAATAGAACATAGTTATGCCATAACTATTCATAAATCACAACGGAAGTGAGTTTGATGTAGTAATTATGGTAGTTCCGCCTACTTCACCAATGTTATTGACGAGAAATTTATTGTATACAGGAATAACAAGAGCTAAAAAATTATTGATTATAGTAGGAAATGAACAAGTTGTCAAAATGATGATAGGAAATGTAGACAGCAAAAAAAGAAATACAGGATTAGCATATAAAATGGAACAAGAATAAGGGGAATAAAAAATTCACAAAGAAAGGAGCATGCAAAAATTTTTTTTCAAGAAATATTAAATAGTATTTTTCCACCAGTGTGTGGAATTTGTGGAAAATTTAGTCCTAATTATTTATGCCAAAAGTGTTATTTATTATTAAAAAAGCAAGCTAAATTTATTATTGAAAAAAAGCAAGAAGATGAAAATTATTTCGAAAATCATTTATATATTTTTCAATATCAAGGAATAATAAGAAGAGCGATTTTAAATTACAAATTTAAAGAGGAATCTTACTTATATCTAACTTTTGTAAATTTTTTATTAAAAAACGACTTTTTCTTTGAAAATTTTAAATCTTATGATACAATAATACCAGTTCCGATTAGTAAGAAGAGAAAAAAAGAAAGAGGATATAACCAAAGTTTATTAATTGCAAAAGAATTAGTAAAACAAATCAATCAAGAGAAAAAAACATTAAATTTATGCACAGATGCTTTAGAAAAAATGAAAAATATTGTTCCGCAAAGTACCTTAGATAAAGAAAATAGATTAAAAAATATACAAGGTGTATATAAATTAAAAAATAAAGAACAATTAGAAAATAAAAAAATATTATTAATAGATGATATTTATACAACAGGTAGTACAGTAAGGGAATGTGCAAAAGTTTTACAACAAGTAGATGTCGAAAAAATAGATGTATTCACTATTGCAAAAGATTAATAGAAAATGGATAAGAAATCTAATAAAGGCAAAAGAAAAAGGAGGAAATGATGGAAGATTTAGTAGAAAGCATTTTAGATTATGTAAGGTCTGATTATACGGATTATGCTATTATGATTAATGGAGAATGGGGGTCACGGAAAGACACATTTTTGGAATCATAAAATCAGAAAAAAGATAGAGTCTATGCAATTAAATGGTAAAAGATATACGACTATTTATATGTCTTTATATGGTATTTCAAACTTAGAAGAAATTAGTAAAAAGATATTTATTGAAACAACTCAATTAATGGATAAAAATTTAAGAAAGTTTATGAATGCCAATGGACAAACTACTATTCCAGAATATGCAAAAACTGGTATTGATATGGCAAATTTTTTTGGTGTGACACAAAATGGAGATAAAGTAGATTATGCAGAGTTTTTTTCTACAGATGATAAAGTCCTTTGTTTTGATGATTTAGAAAGAGCGAATGTAGATGTTATTGATATTTTAGGATATATTAATAACTTTGTAGAGCATGACCATATTAAAACTATTATTATTTGTAATGAAAAAGAATTATCAACTAAATTAAAGAGTTCTAATTTAGAAATGAAAACCTTTATTGCTACTTATCTTTTAGACAAACAAGATGAATTAAATAAATCTGATAAACCAATGGTAGAAAAAATCCAAGATAAAATTGAGCATGTTTTTGATAAAGCAAATGATTACGAAAGAATTAAGGAAAAATTAATTGGAGAAACTTTTGAATATGCACCAAAATTTGACTATATCATTAATGGAATTTTAATGCGTTATGAAAATAATCCAGATTTAATTCGATTTTTAAGAGAAAATACAGGACTTATTATTTCTACATTCCACAAAAGTGGAACTAGAAATTTAAGAATTTTAAAACATGCTTTAAATGATTTTAAGAAAATATATGAAATGGTCAATAAATCATATCCTAATACAAGTAATAGGATTATACAAACCATGTTGATATTTACGATTGCAGTTTCTTTTGAAATTAAAGCAGGAAAAATTACAAAAGATAAATTTATTAATATACAAGATAATGAAGAATACAAATCTATTTTAGTATCTTCTAGAATTTTAATGGATAATAGACAATTTTATATTAAAGAATTTGATAATAATTATTATTATAATTTCAAATCAGAATATCGATTCTTTAAATTTATTGAATATTATGTACGTACTAGAATTTTTGATATGAAATTGTTTAAAGATAATATGGAAACTATTAGAAATACTGTTGATATAGAAAATTTACCAGCATATAAACGTTTATTAACAGAAGAATATTGGAAAATTTCAGATGACCAATTTGAAGGGGTAATCAGTGAAATTATTGAAGATGTTAAAGAAGGAAAAATTAGATTAATTGATATTGTTAAGTTATTTGCTTATTTTAGCTATTTTTCACGAAAAAATTTAATTAATTATGATTTAAAAACTTTAAAAAGTATATTTTTTCAACGGTATGAATATTGCATCTTTGTCATCACAATATTGTGAAAACGTAGAAGAAGAATTAGGAAAAATAGCAATAGAAGAAGTGGCAGAAGATATGGAAGATATTTTAAAACATTTTAACATGTTAAATGAACAGTTGTTAGATAAAAAATATAAGCAACTAGCAGAAGAAGTATTTAAATGTATTCCAATGAAAATGGAACAGTTCTATGAAAAATTTGATAAACAATGCATGAATATTCCTATTTTTAAGTATTATGATCCCTATCAAATGTTTCAAAGAATTTCTTGTGCAAGCAATGAAGATATTGTATTAATTAAAGAAAAATTAGCAGATAGAGCAAATCAATATCCGAAAGAAATAGAACCTGAAATGAAAAATATTAAACAGTTAAAACAAGTTATTGATGATTATTTAAAAGGAAAAGAACCAACCATAAAAATTGTTATGCTAAGAGAATTTTCAAAAGAATTAGGATATATTTTAGATAAATATAAAATTAGTTTTTTACCTAAAAAAGAATTAAAAGAAGAAGAAATGGAATAAAAATATTATAAAACCTTGATATATTAAAATATCAGGGTTTTTCTGAAATTACAGAAAAAAATTTTTTTTCATGCATAATTTTTTCCTGAAATGTAATAATAAGAGTAGACATAAATTTAAGAAGGAGGAAAATTATGAAAGCAACCGGAGTAGTAAGAAGGATAGATGATTTAGGAAGAGTTGTTATTCCGAAAGAAATAAGAAAAACATTAAGAATAAAAGAAGGTGACCCATTAGAAATTTTTACTGATAGAGAAGGACAAGTAATACTTAAAAAATATTCTCCTATTGGTGAACTTTCAGAATTTGCAGTAGGGTATGCCGAAACATTAGCTAAAACTACAGGACATATTGCATGTATTACAGATAAAGATACTATTATTGCAGTTTCAGGAGGAGCTAAAAAAGAATTTTTAGAACAAGATATTAGCCAAGAATTAGAACAATTAATGGAAGATAAAGAGATATATTCTAGTAAAGAAAATAGTGATATAGCAATGCCAATTACGAAAAATGATAATAAGGAAAGAAAGCATAATGCACAAATTGTATATCCAATTATTTCTAATGGTGATACAATAGGAACTGTGATTTTAATGTCTAAAGAACAAAATGGAAAAATGAATGAGGTGGAGAAAAAAGTTGCACAATCTGCTGCTACTTTTTTAGGGAGCCAAATGGAAATTTAGATTTATTATAAGTAACGAGGAAACAAGAAACAAGTGAGTTTTTTGTTTCTTTTCTTATATAAATTTACTCTTATAAATTTCCAATATAATGTGGAAGAAAATCGTTTACAAATAAAAATATTATTGCTATAATACAAATGTAAAACTGTAATACCTTATAAACATAATATAGAGATAAGGGGGGTGCCAAAGATAAAATAAAAGAATAAAAATATACAAAACGGGAAAGAATATCAAAAGAAAAAGAAAGATAAAAAACGATAAGGGGGAAAATCATAAAATGAGAATTAAAAATGAACTAAAAAATAGGAGAGGGATTACATTAATAGCATTAGTAATCACAATCATTGTTTTGCTAATATTAGCAGGAATATCAATAATGATGTTAACAGGGCAAAATGGTATTTTGAATAGGGCTGGTGAGGCAAGTGAAAAAACAGAAATATCAGCTTTAGAAGAAAAAATAAAATTAATGACTGCTGAAACATTAATTAATGAATATACAGGACAAGAAGAAGAAAAAACAGCAGAAGAATTACAAAATGATTTGAATAATCAAGGAGAAAATGTATTAGTTATAAATTGGGATAAATATATAATATTTGATTTAAATAATAATAAGGAATACAGAGTGATGAGTGATGGTAGTACTGAATATTGGGGAGAAAGTACATTAGGACAAACTTTATTAAATGCAAAAACAGCAAATTCCGATCAAGTTGCACAAGATGGTAGTACAAGTAATATAATAGGAATAGATAATGATGGAAATACAGTAAATATGTTGTTATGGGAATATACATTAATAAAAGATAGTAGTTTAGGAAAAATAGGAACATATGGATTAAACGATAAAAATGGCTTAGATTCAAGTGGAGCATCAGGAAGAAGTGCAGGATATATAGGAGAATATACAGAAGATGGAAGAATAATTGGAACAGTACCAGCATATATAAGTGAAGATGGAGGAAATACTTATATATCACTAACGTCAATGGTACACACATTTTATGCTTGTAATGAATTAATAATAGCACCAGAGATTCCAGACACAATAATTAAAATGAGAACAACTTTCTATAAGGCGAGTAATTTAACAAGTGCACCAGCTAGAATACCAGATAGCGTGACTGATTTAGGTCATACATTTCTGGATTGTGAAAAGTTGAGTACAGTTCCTATATTAGGAAAACGAATAAAAGATATGGTAAATACATTTAGAAATACTGCTATAACAGAATTTACAGTTGAAATTCCTGACACCGTAACGATAATGGGTACTACTTTTTATGATTGTAAAAATTTAACAAAGTTTACTTCAAAAATACCTGATAATCTTGTTGATATGAGCTATACTTTTTATAATTGTATTAATTTAGAGAATATATCTATTATAATACCAAATACTGTGACAATTCTGTCTAGGACATTTTATAATTGTTATAAATTGAATGGAGTTATTGAAATAAATGCGACTTTAAAGTTTGAAGAACTAAAAAGCTTTGAATGGTGTTTTTATAATGCTGCTACAGAAGAAGGTAAATCTTTAATTATAAAAGGTTCTTGTTCAAGTGAAGTATTAAATAAGATGATTGAACAAAAGGGTGAAAACTCTAAAATAGAAATTGAAAATTAACATAACGTAAAGAAATACTCACTAAACGCTTGATACAGTAGTTGTAATTTTGAAAGCATAATGTATATTATAAAAATAAATAAAATATAAAAAATAAAGTGGGACTTTGAATAAAGGAAAGGTACTACTTTATTTTTTATTATAACAATTTTTTTCATTGTACTAAATTTCTCGTACCTCGAAATGGCTCGAATGAATAGATTTGAAAAAATATAAAACCTCTTGTATAATATAAT
>CALXME010000002.1 GCA_944389395.1 uncultured Clostridia bacterium
GCGTCTTTAGGCGCTGGCAATGTTATAAGCCCTTTTAGGGCAAGTTCAAACCACGCGTTTTACACGTGGTTATGATTTGTAGTTTAACCATTAAATGTTGTATTTGATTTATTATTGTCTGCTTATTTTCATTTTTATTTATCTTTTCACATATATCTGATAGTGTTTTTAAATCATTTTTATCTAAATTATTTTTTACATTTCGATTTTCTTTTTTATTATAATCATTAATAGATTCAAAGGCAATCCTTATATATCTATTAAATTCATTTTTACTAGCATCTGTTTTATGTCTAATTTTTTTAGAAGTGATATTACCATAGTAATCAAAAGTGTAATCATAGTTAAAACAATCAAACTTTGGTTGAAGAAATGAAGATATTAAAAATTCTTTTCCTTTTTTTCCACAAGAAGTTTGTATGTACCATAATATAAACATAAAATTTGACATATTTTGTTTTAATATTTCACGATAAATAGGAATTGTATATTTACGTTCTAAATAATTCTTTTTTATATCTTCCCAGATTATAGATGAGAACCAAGACATAGCAGGAACTTTAGTTGAATTTTCAATTTTAATTATATTTTGAATATCACTAAATGATAATTTACCCCTTTTTGAAGAATTTTCCCCCAGACTTAATGGACGTAAATAGTGTGGGTCATGAACAAATCCAAGTGAAATAGGGCCTACATGGTCTGCACTTGTGTCTATAAAATAGTGACTGTGCATAAATAAATTTGCCGCATATATATTACCATCACTCCAATATTCATATGCTCTACGATCTTTGCCATACGTTCTTAATTTTCAGGACTTCTCCCAGAATCTTCTTTTGTTCTACAGCACCTGTTATATGTATGGAAACCATCAAAACGATCTGGGAAATTTGACATGGCACCAGGACCAAGTTTTTTACATTTACCATTTCTACACAATTCTTCACATTTCATAATAATATCCTCGATAGAAGCATCATTTAATAAAATGTTAAATGAATTTTGTAAAAATAATTTTACTTCTTTTTCTGTATAATTTAAAGCTAATAAATCAGAACACACTTCAAATAGAGTCTGTGTTGTATTAGCATCGTAATTAAATCTTTTTTTTATAGTTTTGGCAAAGTTTGTATTTATGTATATATAGTATAAATACATACTTTCTCCGCAAATTTGACAGACCTTTTTTTGGTTGGATGTATTTCAAACATTAATTTTGCATATGGCTTATTATCACTTTCTGAGATGTTAAATTCTTTCATTTTGTCTTTTGCCCATTTCATTCTTTTTTTCCCTATCTCACTTTTGGCAGGAGCAACCCAGGTATATGAACCATCTTCTTTTTTTGATATAGGCAAACCTTTATAATTAGGATGATTAATGATAAAATCCATATATTCAACGAATTTTTCATTCCAAACTTTTTTCATAATAACCTCCTGAAATATAACCATATTCTACCATCTTGTTTAGTACATGATTTTGACGTTTCTTTGCTAAATCTGGATTAACAGTAGGGGCATAAACAGAAGGAGCATTAGGAATACCAGCTAACATAGAAGCTTCATCCAAATTCAAATCCTTAGGCTCTTTTTGATAATACCCCATACTAGCATCATAAATTCCATAATAGCCATCTCCAAAATAAGAAGAATTAACATACAAAGCAAAAATTTCATTTTTAGTATAATTTTTTTCTAAATCAAAAGCAGCAAAAAATTCTCCTAATTTTCTTTCCAAAGTTTCTTCTTGTGAAAAAACAAGATTTTTAGCCACTTGTTGAGTAATCGTACTGCCACCTTCTTTCAACTCGCCATTTCTTATATTAACCCATATAGCTCTACCAATACCAATTATATCAATTGCTCCATGGTCATAAAAACGATGGTCTTCTACTGCAATAACAGCATTAATATAATTTTCTGGTAATTTATCGAAAGAAACGAAATGTTCATCATTTGTTACTTCTTCTACTCTACTAATAAGGGGTTTTTCTTTTAAAGCTTTAGAATAGTAACTAAAACCAATAATAAACAATATACTTGAAATAACCACAAATGTTATTAATAATATAATTAAAATTTTTTTAAATAATTTCATAAGCACCTCTTAAATACTTAAATATATATTTATTATATAGCAAACTAGTATATTTGCCAAGTGATTAAAAAAACTTTACAAAACATATGCATTATGATAAAATCCCTAATTAGTGTTATATAATTATATAACACCATTTAAAACTCATTCGAAGAGGTGAAAAGAATGAAATTAAAAATAGTAGAATTAATAAAAGAGAATGAGGAAAAATATATAGAACAAATAGTAGAACTAGAAGAAGTAGTTTTAGAAACAATGGAAAAAGAAGGGAAAATAGGGCAACTATTTATTACAGGAAAAGAAGATATTTCTGAATACATAAAATCAGAAAACAATACAGTTATTGTAGGAATAGATGAACAAGGAAGAGTACAATCAGCAACATATATCACACAAGGTCAAAAACCTTTTACATATAATGACATTACAAAATATTTCAAATATGGAGAAGGATATCAACAATATGTAAAGTCACAGTATGAGTCTAAAAAGCATTATCAAAAAGAAATGCTAACTGCATATGAAGAAAAAATACAAGCATACCAATATGCAAAAAGAAAAATTCAAGAAGAATTTCCAGAATATAAAGAAATTTTAGACTTTCTAGAAGCAGAAACATCAGATAATGGATTTCACGAAAAAAGTATATTAAGAGAAAAATTAAACCAATATATGTCAGAATATATAGAGCAAAAAGAAGATAAACAAAGCAAAATACGATATGAAAGATTTTATTGGACTACTGCACAAGATATAGCTCAAGAAATGAACAGAGAAATAAGCACTCAGCAAATAGGGAAAAAAGAAGTGAAAGAATATGAGCAGTTATTAAAAAAGTCAAGACTAGAAATTCACGAGAAACCGGCTTTCCAAACAGATGAATATTATACAGCAAACACAAATAATGCAGTAGAAATAGATACATATTTAACAAATCCAAATCAAAGACATGCAGGAACAGCAAGAATTTTAGTTTATGAAGGAATAAAAAAACATATCAAAAGACATTTTGAAAATCCAGAAAATGAAGAGATTTTTTTATGTTCAACTTTACATAGAGAAAATTTATCATCCAAATATGTTTCAGAATTTTTTGAATTAAAAGATAATGTTTATGTGAAAAGAAGGCAAGGAAGAGATAGAGAAGTTCATATTTGTAAAATACAAAAAGAGGAAGCTCAAAAATACATAGAAAAGATACAAAATAAATTAGCTGTGTTATATGGATATAATCCAGAGAACAAAGAAATACCAATAGAAGTAAAAAAAGAAATAATACAAGAACAATTAGAATATGAAAAAACAGAATTTAAAAGGTTAAACAAAGCAAGACATTATTCTTGTAAGCATAAAGGGAATATAAGGGCTCTACAAAGTAAAGCAAATAAAATTATAAAATTAAAACAACAATATAAAGAAATAACACATCCTAAGGAAAGTATAAGTTTTGAAGATGAAGGAGATAGATAAAGTGCAAGAAATATATAAATGGCCTATAGAACCAAAATATAAAGTAACAGAACATGATAAATATGGAATAAGAAAAAACCACTATGTGTTATTTAAGCAAAGACAACATTCAGGATTTGATATTACAGCAGATATAGGAACTAAAGTATATCCGATAGCAAAAGGCAAAGTACTTTTAGCAGAATTTGATGGAACAACAACAGAAGGATTTGATAGTTTTAATGATGGCTATGGAAACAAAGTAGAAATTTTAAATGATGATGGGAAAAGAGTAGTTTATGGACATCTAAGAGAATTCTATGTTAAGCCAGGTGACTATGTAACACAAGAAACAGTAATAGGTATTACAGGTTGTAGTGGAGGTTCCAGAGTCCCACATTTACATTTAGAAATACGAAAAGAGAATACAGAAGAAACTGGATTAGAATACACAATAAATCCACTAGAATTGTTACCTAAGAAAAATTTAGAAAACTTAGAAGAAAGATTCACATTAAAACCTTATGCAATTCTATGGGAAAAAATGGCTTCTAAGAACCCATGGAATTTTGAAAGAGAAGATATACCATATGCTGAAGATAAGAATTACATAAGATAAATTTCTCTAAGTACTAATATATAAACATTTTTTAATCTAATATAAAAAGTAATAAGTTATAAAAATTAAAAAACAAAAATATGTAAATTTATAGACAACCCTCCTTAAAAAGTATATACTTTTTAAAGGAGGAATTTTAATGGATAAAAAACAATTAATAGAAACAATTAGAAGAACAATGCCGAAACTAGATGAAAGTGATCCAGACAAAGAATTAAAAATAGCATTACATATTTATATTACAATAGGAAAACAAAAAGCATTTGATGAAAAATATTATTTTGGAGATAGTGAAACAGCAAAAAAAATAGAACAATTAGCAAAACGCTCAATAAGGCACCCAGAAGAGTTTGTACCAAAAAGAAAAATAGTATGTATATCAATATCGTATTTATATAAAGATATATTAAGAGAATTTGGAATAAATGCAAGTGTAATAAAACCAGACAATGAAGATAAACATGTTCTACCAGTTATAAAACTAAAAGACGGTAGAAAAATAAAAGCAGATATACAACAAGACCTGTACCTAATTCAAACAAAATCAAGATTAAAAAATATAACATCAGTAAGAAGTCCATTTGGAGATAAAGAGCTAACTCCAGAACAATTAACAAAAATTTTAATAGATATAGGTTATATAAAAGATGAAAAAGAATATAGAGATGAAAAAATAGAAGAAGTAAAAAAAGAGATTAGCTATAAAGATGCTCAAGAAGCTCTATCTAAGATTTTAGAAGATAAAAGAATCTGTGAAATAGAAGATGAACTTGGATATGTAGAAGCAACTAAATATTATAAATCAATATTAAACATAATAGTCCCACAATATTTAGACAAAAAAATATTTAAAGTAGACTGTTATAGAGAAAAAGAAAATAAAGAAAAAGATTACTCAATATGTTTATATGCAGAAGAAAGAGGAGAGATAAAACCATATATATTTTCTAATAAATTAAACAGATTTGTAAAAACAGATTTAGAACAACTAAATCAATGGCAAAAAGAAGGATTAGTAATAGGAATTGGACACAAAAGAGATGGAAGTAAAAAATTAAAAAAATACATGAAAAAACAAGAAAAAACAAAAAAACAAGGAGTTATCCAAGAATAAAAAGAACAAAAATTCGTAAAATGCTTGACTTTTTAAATTACTATTTATATAATGGACAAAGAAAAAAGAAAGGAAATCAAAAAATGAAAGACGAATTCTTAGAAATACTAAAACAAGTAAAAAGAGAAGGAATAGAACAATTAATAAATTTTTTAGAAAAATCAGATTTTTTTATAGCACCAGCAAGCACAAGATTTCATGGAAATCATGAAGGAGGATTAGTAGAACATAGCATAAAAGTATATGAAATCTTAAAACATAAAGTACAAAACTGTATACAAACAATAGAAATACCAGAAGAATCTATTATAATAATAGGATTATTACATGATATATGTAAAACAAATTTCTATAAGATAGATTATAGAAATGCAAAAAATGCATTAGGAGTATGGGAAAAGGTACCATATTATACAGTAGAAGACACAATACCTTATGGACATGGGGAAAAATCAGTTATGATGCTCACAGAATACATAAAATTAACACCAGAAGAAAAATATGCAATACGTTGGCACATGGGGTATACAGAACCAAAAGAAAATTATAATGCAATTGGAGCAAGTTATACCAAATATCCAATAGCATTATTAACACATGAAGCGGATTTAGAAGCAACATATCTTTTTGGGATATAAAGAATAAAAACATAAGAAAGAGGGAAAATATGTTAGCATATATAAAAGGAACACTAGAAATGAAAATGACAGGATATATTGTAATTGATGTAGGAGGATTAGGATATAAAATATTCATGTCAGATATAGCAATAGAAAAAGTGGGAAATATAGGAGAAACTGTAAAAGTACATACATATTATAGAGTAAGAGAAGATGATATCAGTATTTTTGGATTTAATACTTTAGAAGAACTAAAAATGTTTGAATTATTAATTGGCGTAAGTGGTGTAGGAGCAAAGACAGCATTAACAATGCTAGCTGTTTGTGAACCATCAGATTTTGCTTTAGCAGTCATAACTGAAGATGTAAAGACACTAACAGCAATACCAGGAATAGGAGCAAAATCAGCACAAAGAATCATCTTAGAACTAAAAGACAAAATCAAGAAAGAACAACAAATACAAGAAATCGAAAAACAAATAAGTCCAAAAATACAAAAGGCAATGGAAGAAGACGATAAAATATTAGAAGCAATTGCAGCACTTCAAGTACTAGGATATCATAAGAAAGAAATAGAAAAAGCATTTCAAAAAATGAAAGATAAACAAAATTTATCAACAGAAGAATTAATCAAAAAAGGATTATCTATTTTAGGTATGCAAGTTTAAAGTCATAAATGAAATTAATGGAGCAAAAATTTATATAATACACAAAAGAAAAAATAAAGTAAATCCAAAATTTTAATAAGAAAAATAGAAAAAAAGATAACAAAAAATAAGAAAGAAGAAATAAAATGAATAATAATGAGCCATTAGCTTTTCGAATAAGACCAAAAACTTTAGAAGACTATGTAGGGCAAGAACATGTTCTTGGAAAAGATAAATTATTATATCGAACCATTAAAGCAGACAGATTATCAAGTATCATACTATTTGGACCACCTGGATGTGGAAAAACTTCTTTAGCAAGAGTCATTAGTGAAACAACAAAATATAAATTCTATAAAATTAATGCTGTTACATCAGGAGTAGCAGATATCAAAAAAGTAGTAGAAGAAACTCAAAACTTTATGATAAATCCATCAGGGAAAAGTATCTTATTTATTGATGAAATACATCGTTTTAATAAATTACAACAAGATGCACTACTTCCTTTTGTAGAAAGTGGAATGATTATTTTAATAGGTGCAACCACTGAAAATCCATATTTTGAAGTAAATAAAGCTTTGCTATCTAGGTCAATGGTAATTCCATTATATCCGTTAACACAGGAAAATATATTGCAAATTTTAAAAAATGCACTAATTAGGAAAGATGGATTAGGAGAATATCAAATAAAAATAGAAGAAAATACTCTAAAAAAATTAGCATCTATAAGCAATGGTGATGTTCGAACCGCATTAAATGGATTAGAAGTTGCGGTATTAACAACTCCAATGGGGGAAGATGGATATATTACTATTACAGATGAAATCATTAAAAACAGTGTACAAAATAGAAAAACAATTTTTGATAAAAACGGAGAGGAACATTATAACAATATAAGTGCATTTATTAAATCAATGAGAGGTTCAGACCCAGATGCTACAATTTTTTATTTGGCAAGAGCATTAAATGGGGGAGAAGACCCAATGTTCCTAGCAAGAAGAATTGTAATCTGTGCTTCAGAAGATGTAGGAATGGCAAATCCGAATGCATTAGTAATTGCAACAAATGCAATGCAAGCAGTAAATTTTGTAGGAATGCCAGAAGCTAGAATAATTTTAGCACAAGCAGCCATATATGTAGCAACTTCTAAAAAATCAAATGCTAGCTATTTAGCAATTAATAAAGCATTAGAAGATGTCAAAAATAAAGAAACAGGAGAAGTGCCAATGCATTTAAGAAATGCAGAAATACCAGGAATGGAAAAACTAGGATATGGAGTAGGATATTTATATCCACATGATTTTCCAGGGCATGAAGTAGAACAACAATACTTACCAGACGAAATGATAGGAACAAAATATTACATAAAAGATGAAAATATTGATTCATAAATAAAAGAGAGGATTTGATAAACAAAATTCTCTCTTTTTTATCATTTAAGGTATAATTATTGAATGTGAATAGCAAAATAAAGTACAAAGGAGGATAGGGAGAATGAAATGAAAAAAGAAAAACAAATAGAGCCAGAGATAGAAGAATTATTAAAAAATGAAACATGGAAAAGGAAAAATAAGAAATATTTATTTGAACTACAAAAATTTCTTGACTTATCTGATAACATTCAAGAAGAAGAAATAAGAAAAATTGTTATTTCACAGATGTTAAAATGTGATAATACCTTAACAAAAATTGCAGAAGACATTTTTAAAAAATTACAAGAGGGAAATGTATAAACAAATAAAAAAATGGAAAACCTACTAAAAAGTAGGTTTTTAATATGATAAAAAAAATAATAATTCGGAATTTTAGCTGGATTTATTAGTGGATTATTCTCTACTGGAGGAGGAATGATATTAGTTCCTGCATTTGTTTATATATTACATTTAGAAAGTACAAAAGCAAGAGGAACATCACTTTTATGTATCTTACCAATGGTACTAACAAGTAGTTGCTTTTATTATAAAGGAAACTATATCGATTGGAAAATTGCTATATTTTGTGCAATAGGAGGAAGTATAGGAGGATATATAGGGGCAAGATTACTAAAGAAAGTACCAGAGAGAATTTTAAAAATAGTATTTACAATATTTCTAATGTATGTATCTTATAAAATGATAACAGGATAAAGGAAAAAAACATGATAGAAACAATTATTGGATTAATTTCAGGAATCGTTAGTGGAACAGGTATGGGTGGAGGAACTATACTTATTTTTCTACTATCTTTCTTATTAGGAGTAGAACAACATGTCGCTCAAGCAACTAATTTAATATTTTTTATTCCAACTTCTATTGTAGCTATTATTGTTAATATCAAAAACAAAAATATAGACATTAAACTAGCTATTATTATTTCTATATTTGGAATTTTGGGAGCTATCTGGGGAGCTAATATTTCTATCCATACAGATGTAAATATACTAAAAAAATTTTTTGGAATTTTTTTAGCAATTATAGCAATCCATGAAATATATTCCATTGAAAAACAGTATAAAAAAACTAAAAAAGGCAAACAATAAAAAAAGAATAAAATTTAAGGAAAGAAGGGATTAAAATGAAATTTATGAAAGGTATAGTAATTGGAGGATTAATTACAACAGGATTAGTAATGATGTATACAGAAACAGGTATAATGAATAAAAAAAAGATGATGAAAAAAGGAAAACAAGTTGCCAAAAAAATTGGAATTGTATAGTTTAGAAGTTGCCAATAGAAACATATCTCTTGGCAACTTCTTACAGTTCTACAGAAAATTAATAATATTTTTTTAATTCATATTATTTTTAACACTTTTTTTCGCATTCTTTTTCACAATGTTCATTTTTGTCGCCTAAAAAACAATCACATTTTTCCATTTTAGAGCCTTTTAAGCATTTTCCTTCATGATGGCATTTGGCACAAATTTTAATTTTTTTAGTATCATTTACCCAAATTTGTAAAGCATATTGTTTTCCTGGACAAAGAGGTCCAAAAACAAATTCTCCTTCTTTATCAGTAAAAGTATGACCAATAGGTCTTCTTTCTTCTTTACCACAATCATAAATGATTTCAACTAATTTAACAACAGCATCAATAACAGGTTCTTTGAAACAATTTTTAACAACACCATAAATGACATCACGATTGTCTTCTGGTAAAGTAATATCTAAATCAAATTGTTTTCCTCCTGAAATTACACCATCTACATCTAAAACAGGGCAAAAAGGCTTCTTTTCTTCCATTTCCATTATTATCATCCTTTCTTTACAACAAATTTGTTGTTTATATATATTATGAGAAAAAAACAAGAAAAGTGTATGAAATATTTAAAAAATGATAAAATTTTACAATTTATGCAAAAAGTGTTATAATAAATATATACGCACTTAAAGGAGGAGATTATAATGACAAGTAAAGAAATAAAAGAAATCCAAAAAATAATTCTAGATAATTTACAAGTAATAATTAACGAAGCCAAAAAAAACAAAATAACATTACAAAAAAACTATATAAAACAAATGGCAAAACAAATGGAAAGTGAATTAGTAAAACAAATAGACAAACATGTAGAATTACCAGAAGAAATAGTAGAAAAAATGGCAAGTGAAATGGCAGAAAAAGTAATAATCTCAATGGAACAACTTACAGAAGAAGAAAAAGCAGAAATATTAAAAGAAGATAGATTTAAACAAGAACAAAGCAATACAAGCAAAAAGAAAAATGAATTTAAGGAAAGATTAAAAATAGGGGCATTAGCAGGAACATTAGGAATAGCAGCAGGAGTAGGAGCAACCATGGCACTACAACCAGAAAATAAAGGATATCCACAATCTCATGTAGGAGAACAATTACAAGCAGAAACAGATGAATTTACACAAAATTGGGAAGAAATAGAACAAGATTATAATGATTACCAAAAATTAATAGCTCAAGATGAAACTGATTTAAGCCCAGCACAAAAAGCAGAAATGCAAGTACTAGAAGAAAGATTAGCAAAATCAAAAGAAAATTTACAAGATTTATTATTAAAAGTAGCAAAAAATGTTGTCAGTAAAGACATAGGTAAAGAAGTAAAAGAAATTTATATAATAGAAGGAAGTATAATATCAAATAGATATGTATATAATGATGGAACAAAAGATGAAGAAGCAAGAACCGAATGGCCAGAAATAGAAAATAAAGAAGCGATTAATTTAGTAGAAGAATATAATACTCTAAGTTGCATGAAAGGATTAAAAGAATATAGTGACCAAATAGCATTAGAAGCAGATAAATCAGAAAAATTATTAGAATATCAAAAAGAACTAGCTCAAAAAAATGTTGAAATATTCGAAAAAATGTCAGAAGCACAAGAAAAAGTAATGCAAGGACAACAAACAACCCAAGAACAAAGTGAAAAAGATGATGGGATGGAAATAGAATAGATAAAATAACAAAAATAGTATAAAATTTCCACTCTTTGCAAACAATATGTGTAAAACATATTAGCAAGGAGTGGGATTTTTTTGAAAATAGATAAAATATTAAAAATAAATGGAACATTACTAGATAAAAATCAACTAGAAAACCATTTACAAAAAATAGCATCTAATCATAATTTAACCAATAAATCTAAAAAAGACACCTATCCAATACCACATTTAATAGAAAATTATGAAACAATACAAACAGTATATCAATTATTAAATGAGCATTTAAAACTAGGTATTGGGATTCATCCAGCAGGAGAATGGTTATTAGACAATTTCTATATCATAGAAGAAACAGTAAAACAAATCCAAAAAGAATTAACTTTAAAAAAATATACTAATTTTGTAGGAATAAGTAATGGAACCTATCTAGGATTTGCAAGAATATATGTACTTGCAGCAGAAATTGTAGCTTATACAGATAATAAAATTGAAAAAAAAGATTTAGAAGATTATTTAGCAAGTTATCAGACGAAAAAAACATTAAGTATGGAAGAAATATGGAATATAGGAATCTTTTTACAAATTGCCATCATTGAAAATATTAGAGAAATTTGTGAAAAAATTTACAGTAGTCAAATTCAAAAATATAAAGCAGAAAATATTGCTGAAAGATTAATAGAAAACAGAACAAAACAAGAGCAAACTTTTAATCATGTCAAAAAATTAGAAAAAAGTATTTATCAAGACATGAGATATCCATTTATTGAATACATGTCTTATATCCTAAAAAGATATGGAAAAAAAGGATATAGTTATTTAAATGCATTAGAAGAAACAGTAGAAATGGCAGGAACCACCATAGCAGAAGTAATAAAAAAAGAACACTTTGATATTGCAACAAGAAAAGTATGGATGGGAAATAGCATCACAAGCATAAAAACCATTCAAAGAATAAATTTTTTAGAAATCTTTGAAAAAATAAATGGAGTAGAAGAACTACTAAAACAAGACCCTGCAAAAATATATAGCAAAATGGATAACAATACCAAAGAATATTATAGAAATAAAATAAAAGAAATATCTAAAAAAACAAAAATATCTGAAATCTATATTGCTAGAAAAATACTAGAATTAGCACAAAAAGAAAGACCAGATACAAAAGCAGAGCATATAGGATATTATCTAATCGATAAAGGAATCAATGAATTGTATGATTTATTACAATATAAAACTAGTAGACAAATGGAACCAAAAGATAAAGTAAAAGCCTATTTATTAGGAATAACAGCATTTAGTATTTTTTTAACACTTGCCATAATAAGTATATTAAAAATACCACTAGGATGGGCAATTTTAGCCTTTATTTTATGTTATATACCAGCTTCAGAAATAGCCATTCAAACCGTACAATATATATTAAGCAAAATCATAAAACCAAAATTAATTCCTAAACTAGATTTCTCACAAGGCATACCAGAAGAAAATACAACCATGGTGGTTATACCAACCATTTTAAAGTCAAAAGAAAAAGTAGCAGAATTAATGAAAAAATTAGAAGTATTTTATTTAGCAAATAAAAGCGAAAACTTATATTTCACATTATTAGGAGATTGTTCTCAAAGTAGTTTAGAAGAAGAAGCTTTTGATAAAGAAGTAATGGAAGAAGGAAAAAAACAAGTTATAGAGCTAAATAAAAAATATCCTAAAGAAGGATTATCCCGTTTCCATTTTATGTATCGAAAAAGGATATGGAATGAAAAAGAAAACAGTTATTTAGGATGGGAACGAAAAAGAGGAATGTTAAATCAATTTAATGAATATCTATTAGGGCATGAATTAAATCCTTTTCGAGAAAATACAATAAAAGAAGAGATACAAAAAGAAGAAACAATCACTTTACCAAAATTTAAATATATGATTACTTTAGATGCTGATACAGATTTAATTTTAAACTCTGGTTTAGAATTAGTAGGGGCAATGGCACATATTTTAAATAAACCAGTAATAGACCCAAAGAAAAATGTAGTAGTAGAAGGATATGGAATCATGCAACCAAGAGTAGGGGTAAATCTAGACATTAGTTATCAAACTTTATTTACCCAAATTTTTGCAGGTGCAGGAGGAATTGATTCTTATACAAATGCCATTTCAGATATTTATCAAGACAATTTCCAAGAAGGAATTTTCACAGGAAAGGGAATTTATGATTTAGAAGTTTTTTCAAAAGTTTTAAGAAATGCCATTCCAGAAAATACAGTCTTAAGTCATGATTTATTAGAAGGAAATTATCTAAGATGTGGATTAGCAAGTGATATTGTATTAATGGATGGATATCCAACCAAATATAATAGTTTTATGACAAGGCTAACTAGATGGATAAGAGGAGATTGGCAAATTATAGGGTGGCTAAAACCAAATCTAACAATCCAAGGCAAAAAAATAAAAAATCCATTAAATTTACTATCTAAATATAAAATAAAAGACAATTTGAGAAGGAGTCTACTAGAAATTAGTGTATTAATAGCGATATTTTATATGATATGTTTATCTAACATATTGCATATTCGCACAGAAGGAATAAATTGCATACTAATCTTAGCCATCATTTTTCCATTTCTATTAGAAATTCTGGAGCATTTTATTTTCAAAAAAGAGGGAGAACAAAAGCAAAAAACTTTTACTCCTAAAATTGCAGGTCTAAAAGGAGCCATTTTTAGATTAATAATTACCTTAGGTTGCCTCCCTTATAAAGCATATTGTTCTTTAAAAGCAATAGCAAAAACCATATATCGTCTAGGAATTAGTCATTGTCATCTGTTAGAATGGACAACTTCTGAAGAAGCAGAAAAACAAGCTAAATCTACACTGATGTCATATATCACACAAATGGCAGTAAATGTCATATTAGGAATTCTAGCAATTGGTCTTGGCATGATAACAAACCATATATTAGTCACTATATTAGGAATTTTATGGATAACAACACCAATCATGATGTGGTATATTAGCAAAGAGAAAAAAGAAATAGAACCAATAGAAAAATTAAATCCAGAAGAAAAAGAATTTTTAACAGAACTAGGAGAAAGGACATGGAAATATTTCGAAACTTATTTAACAGAAGAAAACAATTATCTTATTACAGATAATTACCAAGAAGATAGAAAACAAAAAATAATACCAAGAACTTCTTCTACCAATATAGGACTATCATTATTAGCTGTTATTTCTGCTTATGATATGGAATATATAGAACAAGACAAAGCTATAGAATTATTAGAAAAAATAATAACTACAGTTAGCACACTCCCAAAATGGAATGGACATCTTTATAATTGGTATCAAATTCAAACAAAAGAGCCATTGATTCCAAGATATATTTCAACAGTCGATAGCGGAAACTTTGTAGGATATTTATATACGGTAAAAAGTTTTCTAAAAGAAATAAACAGTAAGACAGAAAAAGTAAATAATATCATACAAATAATAGATAATATCATAGAAAATACAGACTTTTCTCTATTATATTGCAAGGAAAATCAACTTTTTTCCATTGGATTTAATATAGAAGAAAATAAATTAACAGATTCCTATTATGACTTATTAGCTTCAGAAGCAAGACAAGCAAGTTTGGTAGCAATTGCTAAAAAAGACATTCCAGTAAAACATTGGAGTTACTTAAGTAGAACACTTACCATTTTAGGAAAATATAAAGGACTCATATCTTGGTCAGGAACAGCTTTTGAGTATTTAATGCCAAACATCAATATCCCAAAATATAAAGGAAGTTTATTAGATGAATCTTGTCAATTTATGATAAAAAGTCAAATAGAATATACTGGAAAATTAAACTTACCATGGGGAATTTCAGAAGCGGCATTTAATGTAAAAGACCTACAAGGAAATTATCAGTACAAAGCCTTTGGAATACCATGGCTTGGGCTAAAAAGAGGACTAGCAGATGAAATGGTAGTATCTGCTTATGGAGGAATACTAGCAATTTCACAAGCTCCCAAGGAAGTAATGAAAAACATCAAGCAATTTCAAGAATTAGGCATGTATGACAAATATGGATTTTATGAATCAGTTGATTTTACACCAGAAAGAGTAGAAAAAGGAAAAACAGCCAGTGTTGTAAAGACTTATATGGCACATCACCAAGGATTGATTTTATTATCTCTTAATAACTTATTCCATGATAATATATTGCCAAAAAGATTCTTAAAAAATCCAGAAATAGAAGCGGTAGAAATTTTATTGCAAGAAACCATGCCAGAAACCTCTATCATCACAAAAGAGAAAAAAGAAAAAGTAGAAAAATTAAAATATAAAGATTATGAAAATTATATACAAAACACTTATACCAAAATAGATAATCGATTGACAAGAGGTAATGTGATTTCTAATGAAGATTACGTTATTGCCATGGAACAAAAAGGAGGAGGTTTCAGCAAATACAAAGACAAATATATCAATAGATTTAAACCAACTGATGATTATCCACAAGGAATTTTTTTTGCAATTAAAAATATAAAAACAAAAGAAATATGGAGTTCATATTATCCTCATAATGATAATAAAGCAACTAAATATCAAATCAGTTTTATGCCAGATAAAGATGAACAAGAAATCACAAATGGAAATATAAAAACAACCATTAAGACAACAATCGCACCAAATGAACCAGTAGAAATTAGAAGAATCATATTAGAAAATCTAGGAAAAGAAGAAGAAATATTAGAAATAACATCTTATTTTGAACCAGTTTTATCTAGTAAAGAACAAGATTATGCACATCCTGCATTTAATAATTTATTTTTATTATTTAATTATCATGAACCAACAGGAAGTATTATACTAAAAAGAAGAGAAAGGGAAAAACCAAAAAATAAACTATATTTAGCTACAAACTTAACAACAAATGCAGAAACAATTGGAGATTTAGAATATGAAATAGATGAAGATAAATTAATAGGAAGAGGAAATTTAGAAATACCGATTATGATAAAAAAATCTATCCCATTTTCTAAAAAAATAGGTTTAATAACAGAACCAATTATAGCACTAAAAAGAACAGTAAAAGTAAAACCAGAAGATAAAGTAGAATTAGACTTTTTAATTTCTGTAGCAGAAGAAAAAGAAAAAGTAGTAAAACAAATAGAAAAATATCAAAAAATCGAAAATGTACAAAAAGCATTTGACTTATCAAAAGCAAGAGTAGAAGCACAAAGTAGATATTTAAGAATGAAAGGAAAAGAAATAGAAAATTATCAAAAAATGCTATCTTATATTATCTTTGATGATAGTGTAAGAACTGTTTTGATGGAAAAACAAAAAAATGAGGAATATAAACAAAGTGATTTATGGAAATATGGAATCTCTGGAGATGTTCCAATTATATTAGTAAAAGTAGAAAATGTAAATGAAACTTATATTGTCAAAGAAGTATTAAAAGCATTTGAATTTTTTAGAACACAAAATATAGAAACAGAAATAGTGATTTTAGATGAAGAAAAACATAGCTATGAAAACTATGCAAGAGAAGAAATAGAAAATGCAATTTTAAACTATCATATGGGATATTTAAAAAATCAAAAAAACGGAATTTTTATTTTATCAAAAGGAGAGATGGAGAAAAAAGATATTAGGTTATTAGAATTTATTTCCAAAATTATCATCAACAGTGATAAAGGAGGGTTAGCTAATAATATCAAAGAACTAGAAGAAGAATTTTTAGAAAAAGAAAAGAAAATAGGAGAAGAAGCAAATCTACCAATATTGCTAGAAGAAGGAAATGATGACATTGACATTTTACAAAATAAAGAAGATTTCAAATATTATAATGAATATGGAGGATTTACACCAGATGGAAAAGAATATTGGATAAAAATAAATAAAGAAAATAGATTGCCAACTGTATGGAGTCATATCATGGCAAATGAAAAATTTGGAACCATTGTAACAGAAAATATGGGAGGATATAGTTGGTATAAAAATAGTAGACTTAATCGTGTAACAAGTTGGGAAAATAATCCAGGATTAGATATTCCATCAGAAATCATTTATATTAAAGACAAAGACAATCAAAAAACATGGTCGCTAGGATTAAATCCAATGCCAGATAATCGTAATTATAATGCCATTTATGGATTTGGATATTGTAAATATTTGCACAAAAGTGATGGAATAGAACAAGAACTAGAAGTATTTGTACCAAAAGAAGATAGCCTAAAAGTCAATTTATTACACTTAAAAAATATAACACCAAATCGTAAAAAATTAAAATTATATTATTATATAAAACCAGTACTTGGAGAAGATGAAATAAAAACCAATTCCCATATACACTTGCAATATGATAAAAACAACAATACTATCTGCATGAAAAACATGTATACACAAGATGCAGGAAATTTTCAAGGTTATGTATCTTGTAGTGAACCAATCAAAAGTTATACAGGAAATAAAAACTTCTTTTTAGGAAAAGGTGGATTATCTGAACCACAAGGACTTAAGAAAGTAACATTAGACAATGAAAACAGTTTAGGAAAAAATATTTGTATTGCTTATGAAATAGAAGTAGAATTAGAAAGTTTTTCACAAAAAGAAATTGCCTTTACGCTAGGTGCAGAGGAAAAGGTAATGGATTGTAAAAATATGGCATATAAATATCAAAAAATTCAAAATTGTAGACAAGAATTAGACAAAATAAAAAATTTCTGGAAAATGTTATTACGGAAAATTACAAGTATATACACCATTAGAATCTATGAATATTATGCTAAATGGATGGACTGTATATCAAACCATTGAAAGTAGATTATTAGGAAGAAGCGGATATTATCAATCAGGGGGAGCTTATGGATTTAGAGACCAATTGCAAGATACATTGGGATTAAAATATATTCATCCAGAATTTTTAAAACATCAGATTTTAAAACATGCGAAACATCAATTTGTAGAAGGAGATGTGGAACATTGGTGGCATGAAGAAACAGGAAGAGGAATTCGTACTAGATTTTCAGATGATTTATTATGGCTAGTTTATGTGACACTAGAATATATCAATCATACAGGGGATACTAGCATATTAGAAATCGAAATTCCATATTTACAAGGAGAATTACTAAAAGAAGGAGAAGACGAAAAATATGATAAATATCAAGTGACATCTTTTAAAGAACCACTTTATGAGCATTGCAAAAAAGCAATTGAAAGAAGTTTGAATTTCGGAGAAAATGGACTACCGAAAATTGGCTCTGGGGATTGGAATGATGGATTTAGTACAGTAGGAAATAAAGGAAAAGGAGAAAGTGTTTGGCTAGGATTTTTCTTATATGGTATATTAGATAAATTCATTCCAATTTGCAAGCAAAAAGGAGAAGAAGAATTAGCACAAAAATATACGACCATTCAGAATCAGTTAAAAAGAGCTTTAAATACAAATGGATGGGATGGTAGATGGTACAAAAGAGCTTTTATGGATGATGGAAATATTTTAGGAAGTATGGAAAATGACGAATGTAGAATTGATAGTATTGCACAAAGTTGGAGTATTATTTCACAAGCAGGAGATAATGATAAAAAATATATTTCTATGGACAGTTTAGAAAATCATTTAGTAGATAGAGAAAATGGAATTATTAAATTATTAGACCCACCATTTGCAAAAGGAAAATTAGAACCAGGATATATCAAAGCATATTTACCAGGAGTAAGAGAAAATGGAGGACAATATACCCATGCTGCTATTTGGGTAATTATTGCAGAAGCACTACTTGGATTTGGAGATAAAGCATTAGAATTTTATCGAATGATAAATCCAATTGAACACAGCAGAACAAAAGAGGCAAGTAATAAATATAAAGTAGAACCATATGTTATTCCAGCAGATATTTATGGGGCAGGAAATTTAGCCGGAAGAGGTGGATGGACATGGTATACTGGTTCTTCTAGTTGGTTTTATAAAGCAGGAATAGAATATATTTTAGGACTAAAAATAGAAGATGGATATTTAAGAATAGACCCATGTATTCCAAAAGATTGGAAAGAATATAGTATGCAATATAAATGGGAAAATAGTGTGTATACCATAAAGGTTTCAAATCCTAATAATAAAAATACAGGAGTGACAAAAGTACTTTTGAATGGAATAGAAGTAGAAAATAAGATTAAATTAGATAATAGTAATGGTATCTATCATATAGAGATTATGATGTAAGGTTTAAAACGATAAGAAATCATAGTGTTTAAGTGCTAGTATAAATAAAAATAGTAACCAAAAAACAATCCTTTCATATAATATAAAAAGATAATATATATGGGAGGATTTTTATTATGGCAAAAATTCTAGTATTTAATAATGACACAGATAGAATGGAAACCTATTATAGAGGAGAATCAGAACCTATGCCATATAACACGAATGGAACATTAAGAGTAAGGGAATTTAGAGGTTCTAGCAAAAGCAATATTTTATGGACAACAAAAAGATGTATGCAAAGTTGGAATAGTCAAAGATATATTTTTGGAGCACCAATACCAGTAGGATTTGCATTTAAAAGACCTTATGAAGGAGGACATGGAAATCAAAGTCATGACTTGATACATACAGTTGAACATATAAAAATTTGTAATAGAAGATAGATATAATTTGTGTTTTTAGATGTAAATTTTAAGTATTAGCAAATGCAAAAGCTAATGCTTATTTTCTTAAAATTTTGGTCAATTGAAAAGTTAAATGCAATTTCGAAAAAGTAAATGTAATTTACCTATAAAGTGCAATTTTTAAACATATTTATTATATGAAAACATGATAAAAATAAGATTTTTAGGTAAAATTAAATGAAATTTCAATGTTTTTGTGCATATTTAATAAACCAAATTGAATTTTAAAAAATTTGTGAAAGAGTAAATTCAATTTGAAATTCTATCAGTAAATTTATATTATTATAACAGATTTTTTCAATTCTGTTAAGGCGTTAATCACAATTCATGTGATTAACACCTACCAAAATTATAAAAACTTTAATATTGTCAATTACAGAAATGGCATAAAGAAGATTAGCTGTGGAGTATAAGCATTTTATACATTTCTTCCATTGACAATAGATTAGAATTGCATTAAAACTTACATTAAGAGTACGTGAAAGACTTATTTCAACTATCTTTCTTCATAATTGCATTTACTTTTTCAATTGACGTTCTTAAAATTTTCTAAAAATTGAACGTAAACTGATTGACAAAAGAACAAAAGTTTGATAATATATAGCAAATAAATAGAGGTGAATTTTAAAATGAGCAAAAAAGATTTATATATAAGAAGTAGTTCAGCAGAATTTCTAATATTTGAACAACAGAAAAAAGAACATGGAATTGAAGTTCGTTTTGAAGATGGAGATTTATGGCTAACTCAAAAAGCATTAGGAGAATTATTTAACACTACAAGAAATAATATAACCATGCATCTTCAAGATATATATAGTAGTTATGAACTTGATGAAAATTCAACTAGTAAGGATTTCTTACTAGTTCAAAAAGAAGGAAATAGAGAAGTAAAGAGAAAAGTAAAATATTACAATTTAGATGCAGTAATCTCTGTTGGATATAGAGTAAATACAGATAGAGCAATTCAATTTAGAAGATGGGCAACAAATGTATTAAAAGAGTTTTCAAAAAAAGGATATATTATAGATAAAAAAAGAATGGAAAAGGGAACATTTTTTGATGAAGATTATTTCGAATCATTACTTGCAGAAATTAGAGAAATAAGATTATCAGAAAGAAAATTTTACCAAAAAATAACAGATATATATGCAACTTCTATTGATTATGATAGTAAATCTCCTACAACAATCAAATTTTTTAAAAAAGTTCAAAATAAGATGCACTATGCAGTAACTCATCAAACAGCAGCAGAGATAATTTATAATAGAGCAGACCATACAAAAGAACATATGAACTTAACTAATTGGAAAAATTCTCCAAATGGTAAAATATTAGAAACAGATGTAGTTATTGCTAAAAATTATTTAAAGAAAGAAGAACTAGAACAATTAGAACTTATTGTTTCAGCTTTCTTAGATTTAGCAGAAGCAAGAGCAAAAAGAAATATTCCAATGACTATGGAAGACTGGGCAAACAGAATAGATAAATATTTGTTATCAGATGATAGAGATATATTAAAAGATGCAGGTAAAATATCTCATGAAATTGCAAAAGAAAAAGCGTTAACAGAATTTGAAAAGTACAGAGTTGTACAAGATAAATTATATAAATCTGATTTTGATAAATTAATAGAGAGTAGTGAAAATTAGCATATTAGAATAGAGAAAGAATTATTGATGATGATTTTGCTAAGGTTAGCAAAATCGTTCAAACAAAAAATGTTAGATAAATAATTAAATAAGATCTAACCTAAAAATATTTAATAACACTTCCTTTTTTAGAAATTTATATGTTATAGGAGAAAATATGTTAGATATAAAAGTTACCGAAAATTATGGTGGTATTGAAGTAAAAGGAGATTATGCTGATTTTGAACAATTATATGATTCAATTTTTGAAATAATTGGTGATGGAGAAGATTATCCTACACTAGAAAAATTGAGAATTCAAATATTAGCTTTTTGTTATGATTTGAGACATGCCAAACAAGGCAGTAGAGAAATAGAATTAGTTGAAAATAATATGGATGACGAAATTATGAAATGGCATTCAATTATAACGCCTATTAATAATGTATATTATAAATTTAAATATATTTTAACACAGGCAATATTTGTTGTATATGCATTGAATATATTTATAGATAATTACAAATACAAGAAATATAAAAGTTCATATTATACAAAAGTAGTATATGATGAAGCGGTAAATATTGTACAAGAATTTCAATCTAAAGTTATAAAAGCTATAGTCCAAATCTTGTCTGAAAAGAATAGAAAAATTTTCCTAAAACTATTTTATGATAGAGAATTTGGAACTAATAGATTAGTTCATCAATATCTTGAATTAATAGATTGTAGATATTTAGCTAAAAATAAAGAAGATAGACTAAATGGGCTAGTAAATACTACAAAAAGAGTAATTAGATATTGGGAATACCAAGAATATATAGATTTAGAACAAGAATTAATAGAATATGCTGAAGAAAATCAATGTGATATAGATAATATAATAATAGATGGAACAGAGTATCCAGAAGAGATAGATTGGTAAATATGTTGAGTACTAGTTTACAAGCTAAATGGAGCGTTGTTTGATTCCATTTCTCAAAAATATAATATAATAGTTGAATTTACAACTTTTGAAGATTTTGTTAGTTTGAAAGAACAGGCAAAAATAAAATTAAACAAGTTAAAAATCATAATGTTTGGAGATAAAACTTATTTGGAAGTGTTTGGAAAAGCACTTTCTTTTTTTGGGTTTTTATGATAATATATTTGCATAAAGAATTTATAGGAGTATAAAACAATGTTAAATATTGAATATATTGAAAATTTAGATGAAAATTTTTATAAATTAATAGATGATGAATTTAATAAATATGCGATTAAAAATGATGTAAAATGTAACTATACACCATTTAATTTTGTTGCAAGAGAAGATAATATAGTTATCGGTATAATAACAGGACATTCATATTATAAGGAAGTGCATATAGGAGATTTAATTATATTGGAAGAATATCGTAATAAACATATAGGAAGTAAACTAATAGAAACCGTAGAGAATTATTTTAGAGATAAAGGATTTGAAAATATAAATTTAACTACATATGATTTTCAAGCTCCTGAGTTTTATAAAAAATGCGGATATGAAGTTGAATTTGTGAGGGAAAACAAAGAAGAACCTAAACTTACAAAATACTTCTTAGTAAAATATTTTAATAACTAAAAAAATATAAGGTATTTTGTCAATAAGAAAATGATGTAGAAGAAGAGGAAAAATAAAATGAAAATAGGAATTGATATAGACAATTGTATATCTAATTTTGACGATGTATTATTAAAAGAATATTTAAAGCATGATAAAGAATTAAGAAATACAGGAATTATAAATGAAAATCCAAAATATTTAAGAATAGGAATGTTCGATTGGACAGATGAAGAAGAAAAACGTTTTTATAATGAAAATATTGAAAATTTTGCAAAAAAGTTAAAGCCGATAGAAGATGCTTCTTATTATATAAAAAAATTAAAAGAAGATGGACATGAAATATATATTATAACCGGAAGAAATAATGGAGAATATACAAATCCTAATAAATTAACAAAACAATGGTTAGATAAATATAATATTGTTTATGATAGACTAATATTTACAAATGCTTATGATAAACATGCAAAAACAGAAGTATGTTTAAAAAATAATATTGATTTAATGATTGAAGATAGCACAAGAATAAGTTTAGATTTAATAAGTAATGGTATTAAAGTTTATACAATGAATACGAGGTACAATCAAAAAGAACAAACATTAGATAGAGTTTCAAGATGGAAAGAAATATATGAAAAAATATCAAACTTAAATAAAAAAGAAAACAACCTAAGAGTAAATGTTATTTTAGATACAGATACTTATAATGAATGTGATGACCAATTTGCTCTTGCCTATTTACTAAAATCACAAGATAAGTTTAATATCGAAGCCATTACAGTAGCGCCATACCACCATGATAATAGTATATCAATAGAAGAAGGAATAAATAAAAGTTACGATGAAATAATAAAAATATGTACTTGGCTAAACTTTGATTGGACTAATAAAGTGTTTAAAGGATCAACAGATTATACAGAAAATGGATATAATGAAGAAAATGATGCCGTAAATAAAATTATTGAAACTGCTAATAAAAATGATAAAACCTATATTTTAGCAATAGGAGCAATAACAAATGTGGCTATTGCTATAAAGAAAGAACCTAAAATAGTAGATAAGGTTGAAGTTATATGGCTTGGAGGACATAGCTTCTTAAGCAAAGATAACAAAGAATTTAATTTTAAACAAGATATACAAGCTGTGAGAACTATTTTGGAGTCAAAAGTGAAACTAACTATCATACCTTGCAAAAATGTAGCATCAAATTTAAGAACATCAATTTATGAACTAGAACATTTCTTAAAAGGAAAAAGTGAATTATGCGATTATTTATGTCAAAGGTTTTATAATGATGGCGTACATGGGACACAAAAAAGAAGAGTTATTTGGGATATTAGTGTTATAGCTTATATGATTAATAAAGAATGGTTTGAAACAGAAGAAGTAAGCCAGCCAAATATCAAAGACGATACATCTTATGAACTAACAGAAAGCAATCATAAAATAACAGTAGTTAATTATCTGAATGTTGATAAAATATGGAGAGATTTATTTGAAAAATTAGGAAAAAATGAATGAAAATCTATAATATAGTATTAAAGAATTGTCTGATAAAGGAGTATGAATTATGAAATTAACTAGTAATGAAGCAAGCATTATATTAGAAAATTTTAGAGGAACAACGCAAAGTGATAAATGGATAGACCATTGTATTTGTGTAGGAGACACAGCTGGAAAAATTGCTCAAGCTCTAGTTGAAAAAGGATATAATGTAGATATAGATAAAACAATAACACTAGGATATTTACATGATATTGGTAAATATAATGGAAAATCTCACGGACATGAGATAAGTGGATATAACTATTTAAGAGATAAAGGGTATGATGAAGAATATTACAATATATGCATAACACATTCATATTTGAATAATGATATTATTTGCACGGCTGGAGGAGTTCCAAATCCAGATGATAAAACTTTTATAGCAGAATTTATAAAAAAACATAAATACACAATAGAAGAAAAAATAATAAATTTATGTGACTTAATGTGTCCACAAGATAGTAAAGTTTATACAATTGATAAAAGATTAATAGATATTATGATTAGACGAGGGGCTTATTCAAATACACAATATCATATTAAAGAAACATATAAATTAAAGGAATATTTTGATAGTTTATTAGGCTATAACTTATATGATTTATTTCCAGAAATAAAAGATAATCTATAAAAATGAAATCTAAAAGGCAGGAAAGAGATACAGAGTGTATCTCGCAAACACATAGAAAAACAAGTTTTCTAGTTCTCTGTAAATGTTAAAATAATACAGAGAAAGTACAGAACAACAAAAATGTGACAAAACACTTGATATAACTAAGTTAAGGCAGAAAATAAACAATAGAATTATAAATTAAATACATTGCTAGTATTGTAAAATACATTAAATGTATTAAAAATACACATAGTGTATTTTATAAATTATATAAAATTATTATTTATGTTCAAAATATAAATTTCAAAAATGTTTCAAAAAACATTCATTGACGTATAAAAAACAAGATGTTATTATCTTAGTATGAAAAATTGAAAGCAAGAAACTAAGTTAGAGAAATCTAGCTTTTTTTCTTGCTTTTTGTTTTTTTAATAAATTAAGAGGAATGTAAAAGAAAAGCTTTTAATATACATTATAAGAAAAGGCAAGTGACATGTATGAAAATTCAAAAATATAAATTTGAAAAAAATGAAATACTTCAAATATATATTAAGAAATCAGAGCAAGAAGATTTAAAAATTATAAAAGAAATTAATGAGTTAAAAAAACATTATTCAAACATAACAATGTTTATTAGTGGAGGAAATGAAATTATAAAAACGATAAAAGAAATGCTAAATTATGAAAAAAGCAAAAATAAGAGATAAAAAGATTGTATTTGTCATAAAAAGAAGATAAAATATAGATAATCTAAAAACACAAATATATTTATCTTCGGAAAGGATAAATATATTGAAAGTTGTATGTTACTGTAGGTTAAGTAAAGATGATAACAAAAGTAGATATAGTAGTATAAATGCACAGATGGAACTAGCAAAAGAATATGCAGAATCTCAAGGCTGGAATATATCTAAATATTACATTGATGATAATGTATCTGGATATATTTCAAATGATGAAAGACCAGAATTTAGCAAAATGCTACAAGATATTGATGATGGAAAAGTAGATATTATTCTAGCAAAAGACTTATCAAGAATTGGTCGTAAAGGTAGCAGAACGCTTACATTTATTGATGAATTAAAAGAGAAGAATGTAAATTTAATACTAACTAAGGATACTTTTGGAGAATTTAATTTATTAGAAGGAGATGATGATTTACTAGGTCTTTCCACTTGGTTTAATGAAAGATATGTAAAAGAGGTATCAAAAAAAGTAAAAATTGGTATGCACAAACAATTAGAAAAGGGAATATTACTTCAAGGCACAAAATTTGGATATTTAAAAACTGCTAAAAAAGGTGAATTAATAGTTGATGAAAGTGTAAGAGAAACTATAACAACCATATTTGATTTATATGAGCAAGGCTTAGGAATGAGAAAGATTTGCCATAAACTAAATTTTGAATATGACTTTTTAACACCATCACAGGTAATAGAAAGAAATTTAAAAGGGAAAGGGAAAACTTATAAAAAGCCAGTGAAAAAAAAGTGGGATATTTATATGGTAAAAAGAATTTTAAAAGACGAAATCTATATAGGAACACTCATAACACATAAAACAGAAAGAAAAGATATTCATAAACAAGGCAAAAAAGTAAAAAGAGAAAATCAATACATATTTAAAAATCATCATGAGGCGATTATATCAAAAGAACAATTTGAAAGAGTGCAAGAAATGATGAAAAAAAGAGTAAAAAATTCTAGTATTTACACAAAGAAAAAAAGAGACTATATATTTGGTGGATTTTTAAGATGTGGAGAATGCAAACGGTAGTGTTACAGGAGTAGCAAGAGTTAGAAGTAAAAGAGAAGGATATGTCCCTAAAAAATTATATGAATGTGTGGCTTATAGGAAATATGGTAAGTCAAGATGTGTATGTCATAATGTAAGAGAAGATTATTTACTTGCTAATTTTAAAAATTTTTTGATACTATTAAGAGATAATTATATTTCAGAAATAAATAATTTAAAGCTTAACGAATATAAATCTAGCAAAAAGAAAAATCTTGAAGAACAACAAAACAATTTAAAGAATTTGGAAGCAGAATATAAAGTTTTAATCTCACAGAGAATAAAAGAAATAGCAAGTTCTTTAGAAGATAAAAGAGAATTTATAGAAAATACATATAGAAGTTTAGAAGAAGAAAAGTATAAAGAAATAGAAAAGGCAAAAAAGAAATTACAAGAGTTGCAAAATGAAAATTTAGAAATAAAGCAAGAAAAAATGAAACAAACAATAGATTATTTTAATCAAATTATAGAAACGGAAGTACCAAATAAAGCAATACTAAATATGCTAATTGATAAAATTTACATTTATCATGATAAATCTGCAAAATTTGAATTAAAAATAGATATAGAAAAATTAATATAAATGCTTCAACTGTGTGAGCATAATCACAACATTATGCAGGAGTGGCATTTGATGTAGGTCAAAGACTAAGCAATTCAGAAAGAATACGACTATGGAATTCGGCAAATAATTCAGGTGTTTGGTATTACGTGGAGCCAATTTCTTTAACTCCGACATGGGTGCATTTTGACAAAAGGTTCGGAAAGCCAGCTTGTAGTACAGGGGGATTTCCAACATTAAGAAGAGGTAGTCTTAGTAATTATGTATTAATTGCACAAGACGATTTAAATACATTAGGGTATAGAACAAATGGATTAGATGGCATATTTGGAGCAGCTACCCAAAATGCGGTTATTAGTTATCAAAGGTCAAGAGGGCTAGCAGCAGACGGTATTGTGGGATGTAATACATGGCGTTCTTTGCAAGAAGAGGTTGTAGGAAGTGGACCAACAAATACAACTATTAATTAAATATTGATAAAGAAATTGACAAACAATAGAATTTATAATAATGTATAGATAATAAAGGAAAAGGAGAAAAATATGGAAAAAATACTAAAGACAACTCAAAATTTTTTAATTATTCAGATTTTTCTATTACTAATTTCAATGATATTAGCATTATTTAGCTTTTCAATTAAAATATTTATAGCACAAATTATACTAATAATACTAACATATTTTTCATTTAAAAAATTAAATGAGGGAAATGGATTAGCTGTTATTATCACAACACTAACAGGAATTGTTGGAGTCATAATAGGTTTCACACTAACAAATGTATTAGTAACAATATTTTATGGAGCTATATTAATACAAATACTGAAAATTATTCTTTATCCAATGGGAATGGGAGATAATGTTATATTAAAAATAATTTTCAATATAATAGGAATAGCTTGTATTTTAGGTATTTGCTATTTTTCACTTAACAACAAATTAGGTTTATCTGGAAGTATAGAAGATGCACTAAAAAATTATAATAAAATTCAACTATCAACATCTATTCCAGAAGTAGAAAAAGCAATTGGGAAGAGTGGAGAAAAAGAAGAAATGGAAAGTTTAATGCTATTAAACTTTTACTCTAATAGAGACAAAGGATATAAAGTGACAGCATATTTTGACAAATCAAACAATAGTAAGTGCAAAACTAAAACATTATCATATGATAAATCGACATTAAATGAAGATTTAGGAAAAGAAACCATAAGTTTTAACAATTTTGATAAAATAAAAGAACAAAAAGAAAAATCAAGTTTAAATTATTATTTGAAACATTCAAAAGAATTTGATAAAGAATATAAAACATTAGAAGAATATAAATTAGATAATATGATATATCTTTCAGATATTAAGGAAAATTTAGGAGATGAAGGAATAGAAATTGAAAAAGAAATATACTTAGAAAATATAAGAGAAAAATATTTATTTGCAGATAAGAATTCTAATTATATTATTGTATATGTACAAGAAAACAATATTTTTTCAATGGAAGGAAATGTGAACGGTGAAGAAATTGACTGGAATATAATTTAAGAGATAAGCCAAAACTTATCTCTTTTTGTTGATATTAACTTTTATTTTTAGTTTTAAGATCATCTTCATCTTCTTGTAACTTAACTAATTGATTGGTAAGAACCTCTACTATCATTTTATTATAATCATTTAATTTCATATAAGATTCTAAAAATTTATCATTTACAAAATCATTAAAACAAGCATTGTCAGCACCAATTAAATCATCAAATAAAAAGTCAGAACTAATATTTAAAGCTTTACACAAATTAACAATCGTAGTAGCACTACCAAAAGCAACACCACGTTCTAATTGACTAATATACCTTGTAGATAAAGACAATTTCTCAGCCAATTTTTCTTGCGTATAATTTGTTCTTGCTCTAGCCAATTTAATTTTCTTACCAATGCATTTTTTCAAATATTCTTCATTATTTTCCATAAGAATTCCTCCGAAAATTACTTACTAAAAGTATAACAAGTAGAAAATAAAAAAAGAACGAACTATCAATAAGAAAAACAGAACAAACAACCACAATTAGTTCGTGTTGTAAAGATAAATTAGATATCAAATAAAAATATTTTTATAAAATTTTATAAAAAATAAAAAAAATTAAGAAAAAAGCTTGCAAAATATAAAAAGTTATATTAAAATCTAAATGAAGTGGAGAAAAGTGGTGCAAAGTGGTAGAAAGTGAAAAAGAGGTGAAAACACTTGCTAATAGGGGAATATGAGCACTCTTTAGATGCAAAAGGCAGATTAATTATGCCAGCAAAGTTAAGACAAGATATGGGAGAAAAATTCATCGTAACAAAAGGGTTAGATGGATGTCTATTTGCATTTTCACAAAGCGAGTGGCTAAACTTTGAAACCAAATTAAAAGCATTACCACTTTCAGACAGAAATGCTAGAAACTTTGTAAGATTTTTCTTATCAGGAGCAACAGAATGTGAAATAGACAAACAAGGAAGATTTTTAATTCCAACTAATTTAAGAACAGCTGCAAACCTAGAAAAAGAAGCAATTATCATAGGAGTTGGAACAAGACTAGAAATATGGAATAAAGAAACATGGGAAAAATGTGACGAAAATATATCAGCAGATGAAATTGCAGAAAACATGGCAAATTTAGGTATATAACTTGAAAAAGTTTATATAAAAACCAAAGATAAAAATACAAAAGACAAAATTACAAAGGAAAAAACAATAAAAAAACACAAAAGAAGAAAAATAAAATATAAAATACAAAAGATAAAAGTACAAAAGATAAAGAATCAAATACAAAAGAAATAAATACAAAAGATTTTTGAAAACAAAAGTAAACACAGCAAAAGAAAAAAGTAACAAAAGATTTTGAAAACCAAAAGAAAAAAATACGAAAAAGAAAAAGACAGCTGGTAATTTCTTAAATTCCAGCTGTTTAAGCGTTAATAACAAAAAGGAGCAAAAAATTGGAATTCAAACACTATCCTGTTATGTTACAAGAATGCATAGAAGGATTAAAAATAAAAAAAGATGGAATTTATGTAGATGGAACTTTAGGAGGAGCAGGCCATAGCAAAGAAATAGCAAAAAAATTATCTGACAAGGGAAAACTAATAGGAATTGATAGAGATGAAGAAGCATTAAAAGCTGCAAAAGAAAATCTACAAAAATTTCAAAATATAATATATATCCATGACAATCATGACAATATACAAGAAATATTAAAAGATTTAAAAATACAAAAAGTAGATGGAATATTATTAGACTTAGGTGTTTCATCTTATCAACTAGATGAAAAAAATAGAGGATTTAGTTATCTAGGAGAAAATGAACTAGATATGAGAATGGATAAAACACAAGAATTAAATGCCAAGATAGTCATTAATACTTATCCAGAAGAAAAACTTGCAAATTTAATATATGAATATGGAGAAGAAAGATTTTCAAGACAAATTGCCAAAAATATTTGTGAGCAGAGGAAACAAAAAGAAATAACAACAACAAAAGAATTGGTAGAAATTATTGAAAAAACTATTCCAAAATCAAAACAAAAAGACGGACATCCAGCAAAAAGAACATTCCAAGCAATTAGAATAGAAGTAAATAATGAAATAAAACCATTATATCAAACAGTAAAAAATTGTATAGAATGTTTAAATTCAGAAGGAAGACTATGTATTATCACATTTCATTCGTTAGAAGATAGAGCAGTAAAAAATGCTTATATAGAAGCAAGTGGAAAATGTACATGTCCAAGTGATTTACCATATTGTGTGTGTGGAGCAAAAAAACTAGGAAAAATAATAACAAAAAAACCAATCATTCCAACAGAAAAAGAAAGAGAAGAAAATAGCAGATCACAAAGTGCTAAATTAAGAATATTTGAAAAAATATAATAAGGAGGTGAATAACTTATGGCAAGAAATGGGTATCAATATGGTACAAGCCCAAGGAAATTAGAACCAGTTGAAAGAAAGACAAAAAAACAACAAAAGGGTAATTTGAAAATAGTAAAAGATTTACCAAGACAAGATGTAAAATTATCAAAAGCCCAAAAGAAAAAGCAAAGAAAAGTAACATGTGTTATTGTTGCCATATTTATCATGTTATTAACCATAAGTTATAGAAACTCCCAAATAAATGAAAGTTTTAATCAAGTACAAACATTAAAAAAACAATTAGCTACATTAGAAAAAGAAAATGAGCAAACAAAAGTAAGTATAGAAAACAGCCAAAATTTAAGTTTTATTGAGCAAGAAGCAAAAACAAAATTAGGAATGCAAAAATTAACAAACAAACAAACAGTATATATTAACTTACCAAAAAAAGATTATGTGGAATCTGCTTCAGAAGAAGTGAAAATAGAAAAAGAGAAAAACTGGTTTGAAGAACTTGTTGATAAAATTTTTCATAAATAGGTTGTGTCATAAAAATACATACCTCTAATAAATATTATTAGAGGTGTTTTTTTATGGCAATGACAAAGCTTTCTAGCAAAAAGAAAATGCGAACCACATTATTTGTTACCTTTCTCATATTAATGTGTCTATTAGTTAGAATAGGATATATTCAATTGATACAAGGAGGAGAACTAGCTACACTTGCTTATCAACAACAAACATTAGATAGAAATATTAACCCTAGAAGGGGAACTATTTATGATGCAACAGGAGATAATATATTAGCTGTAAGTAGTACAGTAGAAACAGTAACTGTTAATCCAGGAAATATTGCAAAAGAAGATAAAGAAAAAGTAGCAAAAAAACTTTCAGAATTATTTGAATTAGATTATGAAAAGACCTTAAAAAAAGTAACAAAGAGAAGTTCTATTGAAACTATTATCAAAAAAGTAGAAAAAGAAAAAACAGATGAATTAAGAATTTGGATGGAAGAAAACAATATTACATCTGGAATTAATATAGATGAAGATACCAAAAGATATTATCCATATAATACTTTGGCATCACAGATTATTGGTTTTTGCGGAAGTGATAATCAAGGACTAGATGGTATTGAAGCAAAATATGATGAACAATTAAAAGGAAAACAAGGAGCTATACAAAGGCATACAGATGCAAGAGGGAAAGAAATTGGAACAGAAGGAGAAAATTATGTTTCTGCAATAGATGGAAATGATTTAATATTAACAATTGATGTTACTATTCAAAGTATTGTAGAAAAATATTTAAAAGAAGCTTGTATTGATAATGTGTGTACAGATGGTGGAAATGTAATAGTGATGAATCCAAAAAATGGGGATATTTTAGCAATGGCAACCTATCCTAATTATAATCTAAATTCACCATATGAAGCCTATACAGATGAATTAAAAGGAATATGGGATAGTATAGAACAAGCAGAAAAAACAAAAAATTTACAAGCAGTTTGGAGAAATAAAGCAATTGCAGATACTTATGAACCAGGCTCTGTTTTTAAGTTAATCACAGCATCTGCTGCTATTGAAGAAGGAATTGTAACAGATATTGACAAAGAAGGGGAATTTACTTGCACTGGAGGAATTGAAGTTGCAGGAGTTAGAATAAAATGCTGGAGATATTATAGACCACATGGAGCAGAAAGTTTAAGATTAGCATTAATGAATTCATGTAATCCAGTATTTATCGGACTAGGGCAAAAAATGGGAGTTACCAAATATTATGAATATTTAGAAAAGTTTAAATTATTACAAAAAACAGGAATTGATTTACCAGGAGAAGCAGGAAGTATTTTTTTAGCAAAAGAAAAAGCAGGACCAGTAGAACTTGCTACTATTAGTTTTGGGCAAAGATTTGAAATAACACCTATTCAATTGGTAACAGCAGTTTCTGCTATTGCCAATGGAGGAATTAGTGTACAACCAAGAGTAGTAAAAGAAATTATTGATAGTCAAACAAAAGAAATAACAGAAGTACCAGTAAAAACAAATGGGACAGTAATTTCGAAAGAAACATCAGAAAAAGTACTTAGTATGATGGAATCTGTTGTATCTGAAGGAACAGGAAAAAATGCAAAAGTAGCAGGATATCGAATTGGAGGAAAAACAGGAACATCAGAAGATGGGGTGAACACGAATAAATATGTTACATCTTTTTGTGGAGTTGCCCCGATAGACAATCCACAAGTAGTAGTTCTAGTAACCTTATATAATCCAACAGGAGAAGGGGGACATCAGCGGGCGGAGGTGTTGCTGCACCAGTAGGTGGGCAAATATTTAGTGAAATTCTCCCTTATTTAGAAATAGAGCAAGGAAATCAAGAGGAAATAGAAGTGGTAGAAGAAATAGAAACACCAGATATGATAGGATTAAGTATAAAAGATGCTGAAAAATTAGCAAAAGAAAATGGATTAGAGCTTCAAATAGAAGTAACAGAAGAAGTAGATAAGGAAAATAGCATTATAAAAGACCAAACTCCAAAAGCAGGAATTAGCATAAAAAAAGGAAGTAAAATTTATGTGCAAGTTAAATAAAAAGAGGCTTGACAAAAGTCCTCTTTTTTTGATACAACTAAGAAAGAAAAGAATGGAAGGAGAAAAAAATGAGAAATTTAATTGATATTGTAGACCTATCAGTAGAAGAAATTAACGAATTGATTAAAGTAGCTAAAGACATCATCCAAAATAAAGAGAAATATTCTCATAAATGTGATGGTAAAAAATTAGCTACTTTATTTTTTGAACCAAGCACAAGAACAAGACTAAGCTTTGAAGCTGCCATGATGGAATTAGGAGGAAATGTAATAGGATTTTCAGAAGCAAGTTCTAGCTCCACAGCAAAAGGAGAAAGTGTAGCAGATACCATTAGGACAGTAGGATGTTATAGTGATATCATTGCTATGAGACATCCAAAAGAAGGAGCTCCTCTGGTAGCATCAGAAAAATCAGTAGTACCTATTATAAACGCAGGAGATGGAGGACATCACCATCCAACACAAACTTTGACAGATTTACTTACGATTCATTGTGAAAAAGGAAGACTAGAAAATTTAACAATTGGGCTTTGTGGAGACTTAAAATTCGGAAGAACAGTACATTCTTTAATTACTGCAATGGCAAGATACCAAAATATTAAATTCGTATTAATTTCCCCAAAAGAATTAGAAATACCAGAATATGTAAAAAAAGAAATTTTGGAAAAAAATAATATTCCTTATGTAGAAACAAATGATATGGAAGAATACATGAATGAGTTAGATATACTATATATGACAAGAGTACAAAAAGAAAGATTTTTCAATGAAGAAGATTATTTAAGATTAAAAGATTATTATATTTTAAATAAAGAAAAATTAGAAAAAGCAAAAGAAGATTTATGTATCATGCACCCACTTCCAAGAGTAAATGAAATATCCGTAGAAGTGGATGATGATAAAAGAGCTTGTTATTTTAAACAAGTAGAATATGGAAAATATATTAGAATGGCACTTATTCTAAAATTATTGGAGGTAAAATAAATGAATATAGATAGTATAAAAAATGGGATTGTCATAGACCATATTCAAGCAAAAAGAGGAATGGAAATTTATGAAGCACTTAACTTAAAAGAATTAGACTGTTCTGTAGCCATCATAACAAATGCCAAAAGTAAAAAAATGGGAAGAAAAGATATCATAAAAATAGATAAAGCCATTGATATTAATATGGATGTGATTGGATATATAGATCCAGATGTAACCATTAATATTGTAGAAAATGACGTATTAGTGAAAAAATATCATGCACAGCTACCTGAAAAGATTGTAAATATTGCTAAATGTAAAAATCCAAGATGTATCACTTCTGTAGAAAAAGAATTAGACCAAATTTTTATCTTAAAAGATAAAGATAGAAAACTATATCGCTGTAAATATTGCGAAATGAGCTTAAAAAAATAATGTGATAAATTGAAAAAACTTCTAATAAAATATATTAGGAGTTTTTTTGTAACTATTCAGGGTTAAATGTACAACTTAGAAAATTCATTGTATTTTTTATTTGTAACTCCCAGCATCGCACAGTCTGTAAATAAATATGAATAAAATAATAAGCAAGATAAACAGACTGTATGCTTGCTGGTCCCCCCGAATTGTTACTGCATAAAAAATACAATGAATTTTCTAATAAGTAAATAGTTATTTTTTCTAAAAAAGAAGGTAAAAACCTATACAAATTGCTAAAATAGTTATATAATGTAAAAAAATTAGAAACAAGACTTTGTTTCTAAAAATATAAAATTTGACATAAATTATCTATCATAAAAAACAGATAATTTATATCGAAGGGATGATAAAAATGGAATTAAAAAAAATGCTAGTTGGTCTAGAAGGACTAAAAGTAAAAGGAAACTTGGAAATAGAAATAGAAGGGTTAGAAAGTAATTCAAAAAATGTAAAAAAAGGATATTTGTTTGTAGCTATCAAAGGATTTTCCACAGATGGTCATCAATATGTGGATAGTGCTATTGAAAATGGTGCTACAGCCATCATGATAGAAGAAGGATGTGACCTAAAAAAATTAAAAATACCAGAAGATATTACAGTTATTATGGCAAAAAATACAAGAGAAGGATTAGCCATAACAGCTAGTAACTTTTATGGAAATCCATCTAGAAAATTCAAACTAATTGGAGTAACAGGGACAAAAGGGAAAACAACAACTACTTTTATGATAAAAGAAATATTAGAAAAAGCAGGAAAAAAAGTAGGATTAGTAGGAACCATTGCAACTTATATCAATGGTAAAAAAATAAAAGATAGTGACAGAACAACACCAGAAAGCTTAGAACTACAACAATTATTTAGCCAAATGGTAGAAGCAGGCGTAGAAGCTGTTGTGATGGAAGTGTCTTCTCAAAGTTTAAAACTACATCGAGTAGATGGATGTGAATTTGATATTGTATTATTTACGAACTTCTCAGAAGATCATATCAGTCCAAAAGAACATCCAGATATGGAAGATTATTTCCAATCTAAATTAAAATTATTTAAAATGTGCAAAACAGGAATTGTTAATACAGATGATTTGTATGGTGCTAAGATTCCAGATTTATTTCCAGATAATAATATCACAACTTATGGAATCGACAATTATGCAAATGTACTTGCAAAAGATATTACTATTACAAATTCTTATGTGGATTTTAAAGTAAAAATAACAGATAGAAACGAAAGAGTAAAAACAGGAATACCAGGAAGGTTTAGTGTATATAATTCACTAGCTGCTATTTGTGTGGCAAAGAAATTTGCAATTTCACCAGAAGTTATAAAAGAAGCATTATTAGAAGTAAGAGTTCCAGGAAGGTCAGAACTTGTGAATAATAAATTAGAATTACCAATTATGATTGATTATGCACATTCACCAGAAAGCTTACAAAACATATTACAAGCAGTAAAAAGTTATACAAGAGGAAAAGTGATTAGTGTATTTGGCTGTGGTGGAGATAGAGATAGTGGAAAAAGACCAATCATGGGAGAAATCTCAGGAAGAATAGCTGACTTTACTTTTATCACATCAGATAATCCCAGAACAGAAGAACCAGAAAAAATAGTAAAACAAATTGAAGAAGGAATTAAAAAAACAAAAGGAAATTATAAAGTAGTAGTAGATAGAGTAGAAGCAATAAAACAAGCCATTCAAATGGCAACCAAAAGAGATATTATCGTACTAGCAGGAAAAGGGCATGAACCTTATCAAGAAATAAATGGAGTAAAGCATCCATTTGATGAAAGAATTATTGTAAATGAATTAATAGAGGAAATAGAAAAAAATAAAAAGAAAAAATAAAAAATGACACAAGAGAAAGGTTTGGTAACATTGGAATTAGAAACAAGTATATTACTAGTATCATTTTTAATAGCAATTGTTTTAGGAATTATTATAATACCAATATTAAGAAAATTGAAAGTAGGACAAATCGAAAGAGATGATGGACCAAAATCTCATTTAAAAAAGCAAGGAACTCCTACAATGGGAGGAATAATAATTATCATTACTATGATTTTAGTAATGACAGGAACATACCTTTATTTTACTTGGAATAATCAAAATGAATTAGCAAATAAATTATTGCCAATGTTGATTTTAACAATAGGATTTGGAATGATTGGATTTATAGATGACTTCAAAAAACTAGTATTAAAAAATACTGAAGGATTAAAACCCAAATACAAAATGTTAGGACTATTAATCATATCTGTTATATATGTATTATATTTAATAGAAGGATTAAAATTAGGAACTGAAACTTATATTCCTATTTTTAAAACATATATAGAATTACCAATATATATTTATATTCCATTTGCCATTTTTGTTTTATTAGCAACCACAAATGCAGTAAACCTAACAGATGGAATAGATGGATTATCTTCTAGTGTAAGTAGTATTATCATTACCTGTTTAACAGTAATAGGAATTTTATGGGGTGTACCAGAAGTGTCCGTATTTGGAAGTATGGCAATAGGTGCAGTACTTGGATTTTTAATGTTTAATCTACATCCTGCTAAAGTATTTATGGGAGATACAGGTTCCTTACTATTAGGTGGAGTTATCTCCGCTTTAGCCCTATATCTAAAAATACCTTTATTATTGATAGTAATAGCATTAATTCCAGTATTAGAAACATTATCTGTTATGCTACAAGTAGCATACTATAAAAAAACAGGAAATAGAATTTTTAAAATGGCACCATTACATCACCATTTTGAACTTTCTGGCTGGAAAGAAAGTAAAGTTGTAGTTATATTTAGTGCTATTACATTAATATTATGTATGATAGGATTAAAAATTATTTAAGGTTTATAGGTAAAACCATAAAACCTAAATTTATACAAAAGGAAGAAAAAAATGGCAGTAAAAAAGAAAAAAGAGAAAAGTTTTTCTAGTTTCTTAAACAATCCAATTGATTTCACATTAGTCATTACTATACTACTATTATTATCCTTAGGATTAGTAATGCTATTATCAGCAAGTTCTCCTTCTGCATTATCAGAAAGTGGAAATAGTTATTCCTATTTTTCAAAACAATTAATATTTGCAGTATTAGGATTAATTGCAATGATGTTTATATCAAAAATAGACTATCGATTTTATCAAAAATTTTATAAACATGCATGGTGGATATCCCTTTTATTATTGGCATTAGTGCTAATAGCGGGAAGAACCATTAATGGAGCAAAAAGATGGATTTATGTAACAGAAACATTATCTATTCAACCATCAGAATTGGTAAAAATCCTAATGATTATTTTTTATGCAGGAATACTTGTAAAAAATAGAGATGAATTAGGATTATTTAAAAAAGGATTTTTAAAACACATATTAATGCTAGCACCTATTATAGGACTATTACTATTACAACCACATTTTAGTGCATCTATTGTAATTATTGGAATTTGTAGTGTTATGATGATAGTAGCAGGTTGCAAATTTTGGCATTTTTTAGTAGCAGGTGGAGGTGTAGGAATACCAGCAATAATAGCATTAGTAGTACTAGAACCATATAGATTACAAAGAGTATTAACATTTCTAGATCCTTGGAAGGATGCAACAGATACTGGATGGCAAGTAATTCAAAGTTTATATGCCATTGGTTCAGGGGGATTATTTGGAGCAGGACTTGGAGAAAGTAAGCAAAAATACTTATACATACCAGAACCACATAATGACTTTATTTTCTCTATCTTAGGGGAAGAATTAGGATTTATTGGATGTGCTGTTGTATTAATCTTATTTGCTATCTTTATCTGGAGAGGAGTATTAATTGCCATGAAAGCACCAGATATGTTTGGAAGCTTACTAGCAATTGGAATTACTGCACTAGTAGGAATTCAAGTCATTATCAATGTGGCAGTTGTAACATCTTCTATGCCAGCAACAGGAATGCCGTTACCATTCTTTAGTTACCGGCGGAACAGCTTTATTCATTTTGCTGTGTGAGATGGGAATATTGTTAAATATATCAAGAGCAAGTGCCAAGAAAGGATGAAAAACATGAAAGTAATTATTGCAGCAGCTGGAACAGCTGGACATATCAATCCAGGGATTGCTATTGCCAATAAAATAAAACAAGAAGAAAAAGATTCTAAAATTATTTTCATCGGAACAACAAGAGGATTAGAAAATGATTTGGTTCCGAGGGCAGGATATGAATTAAAAACAATTGAAGCCTATGGATTAAATAAAAAAATCTCACTTGATAATATAAAAAAAATGTTCAAAACTTTGCAAGGATTTGGGCAAGCAAGAAAAATAGTAAAAGAATTTAAACCTGACATTGTAATTGGAACAGGAGGATATATTTGTGGAGCAGTAATTTCATCAGCTCAAAAAGAAAACATCCCCACACTATTGCATGAAAGCAATGCTTTCCCAGGAAAAGCAATTAAGTTCTTAGCAAAAAAAACAGATACAATCTTAGTTTCTTTCAAAGATGCTATTCCAAGAATCAAAAATGCAAAAAATATTGTTTATACAGGAACGCCTGTTAAAATAAAGAAAAAAGAATATAGTATTAATGAAAAAACAAAAATTATAAAAGACTTAGGACTAAAGAACACAAAACCAATAGTTTTAATATTTGGAGGAAGCCAAGGAGCTAAAAAAATTAATGAGGCAGTAATCCAAATTCTTAAAAATAAAGCTAATAAAAATTATCAAATGGTATGGGCAACAGGACCAAAACAATATGATGATATAAAAGAAGAATTAGAAAACAGTCATATACATATATGTAAAATGGAAAATGTAAAAATATTGCCATATATATATAATATGGAAGAAGTTATGAATGTAGTAGATGTTATTGTATCTAGAAGTGGTGCAATGACAATTACAGAAATTTCTAACTTAGGAAAACCAGCTATTTTAATCCCATTACCAAATGTTAGCCACAATCATCAACTATACAATGCTCAAGTATTAGAAAAAGAAAATGCTGCAAAAATTATACTAAATGACGAATTAGAAGGAAGTAATTTAAATAAAGCAATAGAAGAAATAGTAACAAATCAAAAAAAATGTGAGGATATGGGAAAAAATGCATTAAAAGTATCTGTACAAGATGTAGAAGAAAAAATTTATCAAGAAATCAGTAAATTAGTGAAAAAATAATACTCAAAAAGGAAGATAAAAAATGTTTAAAAATATACAATTTAAAATTATATTAGTATTTTTTTTAGTGGGAATATTAATTATCAGTGGATTAGGAATATTTTTCTTAAATGCAAGCAATGACTTAGAAAACCGGAATTACTAGTGGACAAGTTCAAAATTTACAACAAGTAACTAAACAGCTTAATCAAATAAATATTAATACAACAACTACACTAGTAATAGCAGGAGTAATATTTGCAATTGTAGGAATCATAATTGCAATATTCTTATCTAGATTTGTTATATATCCTATTAACAAATTGATAGAAAGTGCTGAAAAAATAACAGAAGAAGATAAGAAAGTTGCAAAAAACAAAAAGTCAACCAAAAAGGCAAACTTAGAAAGTGTTTTTGGAATGATGACAACAGAATTAAAACAAAAACTAAGTGAAGTATCTACACAAAAAAATCAAATAGAAACAATTCTTTTGCACATGACAGAAGGAATTATTGCTTTTAATCGTGAAGGAGAAATTATTCTAATTAATCCGGCAGCCAAAAAATCATTAAGTATTAGACCAGAAGATAATACCTTTGATGATATTTTTCAGAAATTTAATTTAGATATCAATATGGAAAAAGTAATTTACTTAGAAAATTGGACTTCAACAGAACAAAGAATTCAAGTAGATGATAGATATGTCAATGTATATTTTGCACCATTTAAAAATGAAAATGATAGTCCAGATGGAGTAATTGCAGTGATTCAAGATATCACACAATATGTAAAATTAGATAATATGCAAAAAGAATTTGTAGCAGATGTATCACATGAATTAAAAACTCCAATCACTTCTATTATGGGATATGCAGATACTCTATTAGAAGGAGATTATGATAAAGAAACACAAGAAAAATTCTTAAATGTTATTGCAACAGAAGCTAGAAGAATGGCTAAATTGGTAACAGATTTATTAACATTATCACGATATGATAGTAATAAGAAAAAAACACAAAAAGAACCTTTCGATTTAGGAGAATTAGTAAAAAAATGCCAAGATAAATTAGCTATTGAAATTAAGAAAAAGAAACATACTGTAAATTGTTTTGTAACAGCAGATGTGCCACCAGTACTTGCAGACAAAGATGATATCGAAAGAGTGGTATTAAATATTTTAACAAATAGTATTAAATATACAAAAGATGGTGGAGAAATCAAAATTTATGTGGGATTTGTATATAATGATGCTTATATTAAAATATTTGATAATGGGATTGGTATCCCAGAGGAAGATTTGAGCAGAATTTTTGAAAGGTTTTATCGTGTGGATAAAGCTCGTACTAGAGAAATGGGTGGAACTGGTTTGGGGCTTTCTATTGCAAAAGAAATTTTAGATAAAAATGGTGGAAGTATTGATATTAAAAGTGTTGTTGGTCAAGGTACAGAAGTGGTTATTAGAATTCCAACAAAACAATAAGCAAGGATAATGAACCCCTTCCAGTAATAAAACCGTTAGAGTGAAATGAAATATAGAATTTGTTATATGCAACATGAGGGATGTTCACGCACGAAAAATTCTATATTTAATTTCTCATAAATTTCTCAGTTTAATACGAAAATCAAGAAAATCTAAAATTATTTTATGGCACCCTTCCAGGTTAAACCTGAACTCTTTCCATAAAATAATTTAAGATTTTCTAGTTTTTCTCCTAGCACATTCAAAATTTATTCGTAATGAAATATAGAATTTTGAGGAGCTAAGTGAAAGAGGCTCATGTTGCATATTTACAAATTCTTATTGAATGAAAGGATAAGTTTTTATTACTGGAAGGGGTTCATTATCCTTGCTAAAGGAGTTTAAAGAATAATAAACTTTACTTATTTTTCTATTTTTCATTGATATAAAAAGGATTTTAATGTATAATATGAAAGGAAATTAAAAACCAAAAGAAAAAGGAGAGAGCAAATTGAATCCAAAATTAAAAGAAGCATTAGAATGGATATATTGCATTATAATAGCAGTAGTGTTAGCACTACTTTTTAGATATTATATAGGAACACCAACCATTGTACAGCAAGTATCTATGTATCCAACTTTAGAACAAGACCAAAGATTATGGTTAAATAGATGGACAAGAACAACAAAGAAAATGCCAGAAAGAGGGCAAATTATCACATTTGAAGCACCAAGTAAAAAAAGTTATTCAGCATCAGAAATAAACAACGAAAATCCAGTTGCAAGATATGAAAACGAACCAACCAATATTTTTTCCAAATTCACATATTATGTGTTAGAAATAGGAAAAGATAGTTATATCAAAAGAACAATTGCACTACCAGGAGAACATGTAGAAATAAAAGATGGAAAAGTATATATAAATGGAGAACAATTAGATGAACCATATTTACAACCAGGAATTGTAACAGATGTATCAGGAGTAGGATTTTCAGATTTTGTAGTACCAGAGAATTGTGTATTTGCAATGGGAGATAATAGAAATCATAGTACAGACTGTAGAGCATTTGGATGTATTCCATTAGAGAGAATAGAAAGTACAGTAGCTATTAGATTTTGGCCATTGGACAAATGGGGAGAAGTAGATTAAAAAATGTTTGAAAATATTCTAGGAAATGAAAAAATAAAAAAAATATTACAAGGAGCTGTTAAACAAGAACATACATCACATAGCTATCTTTTCATAGGAATAGAAGGAATAGGAAAACAAATAATAGCTAAAGAATTTGCCAAAAATTTATTATGTTTTCAAAAAGGAGAATGTAAAGATACTTGCAAATCTTGTGTGGAGTTTATAAGTGATAATCATCCAGATTTTCTTTTAATAGAACCAGAAGGAAACACAATAAAAATAGAACAAATTAGACAACTACAAAAAAGAATACAAGAAAAGCCGATTATTTCTAAGAAAAAAGTATATATCATAAATGATGCAGATAAAATGACAAAAGAAGCACAAAATTGTTTGCTAAAAACATTAGAAGAACCACCAGAGTTTAGTACCATAATTTTAATAGGAGCTAATGAAAATGCATTTTTAAGTACGATTAAATCTAGATGTATGATATTACATTTTCAAAAAATAGAGGATGAAGAAATAAAACATTATTTAGAAAATCTAGGGCAAACTAATATCACACAAAATATGTTAAATATATTTCAAGGTAGCATTGGAAAAGCAATACAATTAAAAGATAAACAAGAATTATATATGCAAATAGAAGAAATTATAGAAAATTTAAACAAGAGAGATTTAATAGATGTCATTAATTCCGCAGAAATAATATATCAATCTAAAGAAGAAATAATGGAAATACTAGAATACATTAATATTATTTTAATACAAAAAGCAAAAAAAAATATTTCATTTGCAAATTGTATTTCTATAGTAGAAGAAACGAAAAAAAGAATACAACAAAATGCAAATTTTGATATGAGTATAGATTATTTGTTATTTAATATGTGGGAGGAAATAAATTGAAAAATATAGTAGGAGTAAGATTTAAAAAACTAGGCAAAATATATTTTTTTAATCCAAAAGGCTTACATGTCAGAAAAGGAGATAAAGTTATAGTAGAAACTGCACAAGGAGAAGAATATGGAGAAGTAATGATTCCAAATAGATTTGTAGAAGATGATAAAATAGTAGCTCCTTTAAAAAAAGTAATCAGAATAGCGAATGGAAAAGACCATAGACATTTTGAAGAATGTAGAAAAATAGAAAAAGAAGCATTTCAAGTATGTTTGAAAAAAATAAAAGAACATAAATTGGATATGACATTAACAGATGTAGAATGTAAATTTGATAATAGCAAAATTTTATTTTACTTTACAGCAGATGGAAGAATTGATTTTAGAGAACTAGTAAAAGACTTAGCTGCTATCTACAAAACAAGAATAGAATTAAGACAAATAGGGGTAAGAGATGAAGTAAAAAGAATAGGTGGAAATGGAGTTTGTGGTAGGGAATTATGCTGTTGTACTTTTTTAAGTAATTTTGAAGCAGTATCCATCAAAATGGCAAAAGAACAAAATATATCTTTAAATCCATCCAAAATATCAGGTAATTGTGGAAGATTAATGTGTTGCTTAAAATATGAAACAAATGTATATGAAGAAAAATTAAAAGAATTACCTAATATAGGTGCTATTGTTAAAACAGAAGATGGAGAAGGAGAAGTTGATTCTGTTGAAATTCTAAAAGGAATAATAAGAGTAAAATTAAAAGATGGAGATGAATATTTTTATAAAAAATATGCTCCAAAAGATATTAAAATCATTAAAGATTCAGCAACGCAAAATATAGATGAAGAAGAAATGGAACATCAAAAAGAACTAGAAGAATTAGAAAAATTAGAAAAATTAGATGAACAACTTGAAGGAGGTGAATAAAATGGCATATAAAATTACAGATAAATGTATTTCTTGTGGAGCTTGTGCAGCAGAATGCCCAGTAGGATGTATTTCACAAGGAGATACAAAATTCGAAATTGACCAAAATGCTTGCATTTCTTGTGGTACTTGCGCAGGAGTTTGCCCTGTTGAGGCTCCAGAAGAAGAATAAGTTAAAATAAAAAAAGAGGAACAGGATTATTTCTGTTCCTCTTTTAATGTGCAAATGCATTAAAATTCACAATTTTTAGGAGTTCTAGGGAAAGGAATTACATCTCGAATATTTTGCATACCAGTTAAATACATAATAGCCCTTTCAAAACCTAGACCAAAACCAGCATGTTCACAACTACCATATTTTCTCAAATCTAAATACCAGTTATAACTATCAAGAGGCATCTGTAATTCTTCCATTCTGGTTTTTAGTTTTGTATAATCTTCTTCTCTTTGGCTACCACCAATAATTTCTCCAATTCCTGGAACTAAAAGGTCAGCAGCTGCAACTGTCTTTCCATCTGAATTTTGTTTCATATAAAAAGCTTTAATATCTTTTGGATAATCTGTAACAAAAACAGGCTTTTTAAAAATTTCTTCACATAAATATCTTTCATGTTCTGTTTGTAAATCTACACCCCAAGAAACTTTATATTGAAATTTATCATTTGCCTTTTCTAATTCTTTCACAGCATCTGTATAAGAAATTCTAGCAAATTTAGAATTTACTACATTTTTTAATCTTGCTTCTAAAGTTTTATCAATAAATTGATAAAAGAAATTCATTTCCTCTGGGCAATGTTCCATCACATAAGAAAAGATATATTGAATCATATCTTCTGCTAAATTCATATCATCTTCTAAATTAGCAAAACAAATTTCAGGTTCAATCATCCAAAATTCAGCAGCATGTTTAACAGTATTAGAATTTTCAGCTCTAAAAGTAGGACCAAAAGTATATACCTTTCCAAAAGCTTCTGCATAAGTTTCAGCATTTAATTGACCACTAACTGTTAAATGAGCAGATTTGCCAAAAAAGTCTTGTGAAAAATCCACATTTCCATCTTCTGTTTTTGGAATATTTTGCAAATCAAAAGAATTCACGTTAAACATTTCGCCAGCACCTTCGGCATCACTTGATGTTAAAATAGGTGTATGTACATACACAAATCCTCTTTCTTGGAAGAAACGATGAATAGCATAAGATAGAACGCTTCTTACACGAAATACAGCTTGAAAAGTATTGGTTCTTGGACGAAGATGAGAAATCGTTCTTAAATATTCAAAAGAATGTCTTTTCTTTTGAAGAGGATAATCACTATCACTTTTTGATAATATGGTAATCTCCTGTGCTTGGATTTCAAAAGGCTGTTTTGCATTTTCTGTGATAATCAGTTTACCAATAACTTTAATTGAAGAGCTAATAGGTAATTTACAAAGCTCTGCGAAATTAGTTAAGTTATCAGTAAAAACAATTTGTACATTTTTAAAAAAAGTACCATCATTTAATTCCATAAACCCAAAGGTTTTAGAATCACGAACAGTTTTTACCCAACCATTTAAAGTAATCACTGTATTTTCATAGTTTTTTGTATTTTGATATAAATCTTTAACTGTTAATTTTTCCATTTTCTTTATGAACTCCTTTTCTTTCTTTATTGTTAGTAGGAATTAAAAATAATGCTCCTACAATAATTGGTAAATAAAATGTATACATTCTCCAAAATAAAATAGAGATATTAATAGTTCCTTCTTTAAAAATAGAACTAAATAATAGTAAAAATCCACCTTCTGCACCTAATCCAGAACCTGGCGTTGGAATAAATGTCATCAATAAAAGTAAAAATGCCTGAACAGGAACTATTTGCCAAAAACTAATACCAACATTTCCAAAAGCTCTGTAAACCATGTAGGTAATAGAATAATAAGATAAACTTTGTATAACAGCAGTTAAAAACATCATGAAAACCATCTTTTTTTGAGCTTTCATAAAAATAAACTGCATTCTAAAATTATCTATACTTTTGTCTAATTTTTCTAAAGTATGGTCAGGATGTTTTAATATTTTAATTTTTCCTAAAAAGCGAATAATAGGATTTGTAAAAATCGTAATAGCACGTTTTTTGACACCTGCAATAATAACTAAGATAATAGCTAAAATATTAATTCCAAAACCAACAATAGCAAGCCATACAAAATTTTGCATTAAATTAGCAAAAAAGTTAAATTCAAATAAAATAACAATAAGTGTTGTAACAACTAAAGCTATTTGTGTAATAATAAATTTCATTGCCATAGCAGATAATGAATCACTTACTCTTTTGCCTGTTTTCGTTAATTCATAAGCTTGCATTGGCTGTCCACCAGAAGAAAATGGTGTGATATTATTAAACAATTGCCCTATCATAGCAACTTTGATGGAATTAGTAATTGATTGATTTGGATACATTTTTTTTAATGGAAAATGCAAAGTAAGTGTTTCACATATCCAATAAATAAGTAAACAACCAATACCACCTAAAACCCATATATAATCAGCTTGTTGCAAAACAGAAATAATATTATCTATTCCATCTACATAGAGCATATAAATAAATAAACCAATAAAAATAACAATGATAAGCAAAAAATTAAAAAGTGTTAGTTTTTTATTAGCTGGTTTTATTTCTTGCTCTATGTTCTCAGAAGCATTTTCGCTGGATTGCTTTTCTTCTTCCAAAATAACCTCCTAAAATGTATGTTAGCTAGTATATCTGTTATATCTTAATTTACGCAAAAAGTCAATAAAAATCAAATAAAATGCAATAAATTCAATAAGAAAGATTGAAAAGTAAACATAAATGTGATAAACTACTGCATAGTTACTAGCAGAAAGGTTTAGAAAGAAAGGAGAACATAATGAGGGAACCATTGCAAGAACTATTTGAAAATGAACTAAGAAACTATCAATTTTATTCACAGAAAATCAAAGAATTAAAAGAAGAAATTCAAATTCTAGAAAACAAGCAAAATGAACTAGAACAAAGACAAGAAGTAGAAGAAAAAACTAATAGCCTAGCAAAGGAGTTAAGAGAGCTACAGGAAGCAGGATTCAAGTTTCCTAAAAAAAGCTTTGATGAAATAATTCAGAGCTTAGAGGATTTTCGGATGCTGGAAGGAGAAATGGTGCGATTAGAGTATATAACCGAAAAAATTGCAACTCTGGAAGATATTTATAAAATATACCGTCTTAGAAAAGAAAAAAGCATGAAAAATCTTTTTCATTATATTGGATTGGTAAGCGATAAAAACATACAATTTATATTTGAAAAAGATAATCAACTGGTTAGAAGAATTTTGATATTAGCATATCAAGATGACTATAATTTTAAGTACTATAGAAATGTAATAAAATTAGATGGTTGCAAATTAGAGAAACGGTTCTTAAAAGCTTATACAGCTGAAACACAGGAAGAGAAAGAAAAAGCAATGGAGTGGTTTAAAAACCAAGCAAAAAAATTAGAACAAATTGATTTCTAAATCTTAGTAAGTATTTCTAGATTGATATGAAAGCTTACAAGCAATAAAAAAGGAATGAAGAGAGTAATTAAGCTCCTCATTCCTTTTTTCTATTCTTCTGTTTTTCTATTTGTAATCTCTTCCAAATCTAAAAGTTCTTGCCATCTCTTATCAACTTCTTTTTGGAATTCTTCAATCATCCATTCATTACCAGGTTTAAACATATGTTTAAATCTCTTTTGAGGTTTCAAGAATTCTTCAACAGGTAACTTTTTAGCTGGTTTATAAGTAATATGATAAACACCATCTACTACTTCATATAAAGGCCAGTAACAAGTTTCCACAGCCAATTTATTAATTTGCATTAACATATCTGTTGGATAACCCCAACCTCTAGGGCATGGAGCAAGTACATTTAAAAATGCAGGACCTTCTGTATAAATAGCTTTTTCAGCTTTTTCATATAAATCTTTAAAATTCATATATCCAATTGATTGAGCAACATAAGGAATGTGGTGACCAGCCATAATTTTTGTTAAATCTTTTCTTGCTTGCATTTTACCAGGAATAACAGTACCAGCAGGAGAAGTTGTTGTATCTGCAAATTTAGGAGTTGCAGAAGAACGTTGTATACCTGTATTCATATAAGCACCATTATCATAACAAACATAAACCATATCATGTCCACGTTCCATGGCTCCTGATAAACTTTGAAGACCGATATCATAAGTACCACCATCACCACCAAAAGCAATGAACTTTGTTGTATTATCTATTTTACCTTGTTTTTTCATGGATTGATAAGCTGCTTCTGCACCTGATAAAGTTGCTCCTGCACATTCAAATGCTGTATGAATAAAAGAATCTGTCCAAGCTGTATAAGGATAAATAAAAGTAGAAACTTCCATACAACCAGTAGCAGTAGCAACAACTGCATGGTCATCTTCTTTTAAAGCTCTCATAATATGTCTTGCAACAGGAGGAGCACCACAACCTGCACACATTCTATGACCTGATGTGAATCTAGATGGTTTATTTGCAACTATTTCTTTTAAATTATATGCCATTATTTATTCCCTCCTTTTCTTAATCCTAAATAACGATAAGGATTATCTATTTTTCCAGTTTTGACAATTTCTAATAAATCTTTAAAAACAGATTCAATATCATCAGATTTAGTATCTCTACCACCAATTCCATAAATATAATTAACTGCAGGAACATGTACATTATTTACATACATACCGCTTGTTACATCTTCGAATAAAGCACCACCTGCAGAATTTAAAGAATCTGCTTTGTCTAAAATTGCAATAGCTTTTACATTTGATAATGCTTTTGCTATTTCTTCACCAGGGAATGGTCTAAAGACACGAACTTTTAAAAGACCAGCTTTAATACCTTGTTTTCTTAAATTATCTACGACATATTTAGTAGTTCCAGCAGTAGAGTTCATACAAACGATTGCTATTTCTGCATCATCTAATTTATATTCTTCAAATAATCCATATTTTCTACCAGTTAATTTTTCAAAATCTTTGCTAACATCTAAAATAACTTGTTTTGCATTTTTCATAGCTTCTGCTTGTTGAGCCTTATGTTCAAACAAATAAGATTGTAAATCTAAAGGACCTACCGCAATTGGCTCTTTTTCATTTAATAAATAATGTTCTGGCTTATATGTACCTACAAAATCTTTTACTTTCTCATCTTCTACTAATTCAATATTTTCGATAGAATGTGAAGTAATAAAACCATCTTGGCAAACCATTAAAGGTAACAATACATCTTTATGTTCTGCAATTCTATGAGCCATTAAAGTATTGTCATAAGCTTCTTGGTTATTTTCAGAAAATAGCATAATCCAACCAGCATCTCTAACACCCATTGCATCTGAATGGTCACAATGAATATTTAAAGGACCAGACACAGCTCTATTTACTAAAGATAAAACAATAGGTAATCTTAGGCTAGATGCAATATAAATCATCTCCCACATTAAAGATAAACCATTTGCAGAAGTAGCTGTCATTGCTCTAGCCCCTGCAGCTTCTGCCCCGATACAAGCAGACATCGCACTATGTTCGCTTTCTACCGCAACAAATTCTGTATCTACAGTTCCATTTGCCACGAATGTAGAAAAATATTGAGGTATCTCGGTAGAAGGGGTAATAGGGAAGGCAGCTACTACATCTGGATTAATTTGTTTCATAGCAATAGCAGCAGCTTCATTACCACTTAATCTTTCTCTAATTCCCATAATTTAAACACCCTCCTCTTTCATTTCTATTGCTCCAAATGGGCAAGTTTTAGCACAAACGCCACATCCTTTGCAATAATCATAATTAAAATCTTCTCTTTTTTGCTCTTTATTAACTGGAATTGCATTATCAGGACAAACTGGAAAACATAAACCACATTGTTTACACTTTTCAGATAAAAAGATAGGACGAGCACTTCTCCAATCGCCTGTCTTAAATTCCATTGCATTACCAGCTTGATAAATATCTCCACCAATTGTCATCTCTTCCATTGGTGTTTTACTATTAATGTTAGTCATTGTATACCATCCTTTCTATTAAATTTTTTTAATTTCTTGTAAAGCCATTTCTAAAGCTTTCATATTTCCTTCTATTACTTCTGGTTTTTTTGCAAATTTATGTTTAAAAGAACCTTTCATATCTTCTAATAAATCCTCATCACTCATAATACCACTAACTTTTACAATAGCAGCAAGCATTGGAGTATTAGGAAAATATCTTCCTAAAGTAGCTTCAGATATTTTTCTTGCATCAATTGTATAAATGTTTCCTTTATATCCTTTTAGTACACTTTTTAAATAGTCTGCAGATTTTGTTGTATTAATAACAATAGCACCTGTTTCTTTTAAACCAGAAGTAACATCTACTGATTCTAAAAGAGTATCATCCACTACAACAACATAATCTGGTTCATAAATATTACTATGAATAGTAATTGGTGAGCTACTAATTCTATTGTAAGCTGTAATAGGAGCTCCCATTCTTTCAGGACCATATTCAGGAAATCCTTGAATATATTTGCCTGTGTTAAATGCGGCATCAGCAAGTAATAAAGATGCAGTTTTGGCACCTTGACCACCTCTACCATGCCATCTTATTTCTATTAAGTCTTCCATGATATTGCCTCCTTTTATATATTTTTATGGCTTAAGTATATGACTAATCCTGAGGAATGTCAAGATATTTTTATGATACCCACTGGTCAAAAGTTACTACTCACAATTAATATACTAATAAACCGTTGATATATTAATATTTTTGACAAAACCATATCTGGGGCGTAACAATCCGGGTCTTTGTCTACAAATATTAATATATCAACTCTTTCTAACCTGATATAAAATAGCTGTGAATAGTAACTTAATAAATATTAACTACTTAACTTTTTATAAAAAAGCCTTGTATATTGAAAAAAATTATGATATAACTAACATATCAAAATAAAGCTAAACAAGAAAGGCGGAATTTTTGTGGAAGAAGAAATGATAAAAGACAATAAAACAATTCTTATTGTAGATGATGAACCACCAATAAGAGAAGTCTTAGTATATAATTTAAAAAAAGAAGGATATAATGTCATAGAAGCAGAAGATGGAATTACTGCTGTCAATATTGCAACAGAACAAAGACCAGACTTAATTCTATTAGACATTATGCTACCTAAATTAGATGGTTTATCCGTTTGCAAAAGAATAAAAAACACATATAATGTGCCAATTTTAATGCTAACTGCTAAAGATAGTGAAATTGATAAAATATTAGGATTAGAACTAGGAGCAGATGACTATATTACAAAACCATTTAGTGTAAGAGAATTAGTAGCAAGAGTAAAAGCTAATTTAAGAAAAGTAGATATTTCTAGTAATGCAACAAGATTAGATGCTTATGAAACAGAAAAGAAGAAAACAAATAAAATTATTGTAAATGATTTAGAATTAGATTTAGATAAATTTGAAGTAAAAGTAAGAGGAGAAATCATGGATTTAACACTAAGAGAATTTGAAGTGTTAAAATTCTTAGCTTCTCAACCTGGGCAAGTAGTAACAAGAGAAACCTTGTTAGAAAAAGTTTGGGGTTACGAATATTATGGAGATATTAGAACAGTAGATGTTACAGTAAGAAGAATAAGAGAAAAAATCGAAAAAGATACTTCAGCACCAAAAATCTTGATTACAAAAAGAGGTGTTGGATATTATATCGCAACAAAATAAAAAAAGTTGGCATTCAAACCTGGAACCGATGCCAACTTTTTGGCATTGGTTCCAGGTTTGAATGCCAACTTTTGCTAATTATTTTAATCCATATAAATTTCCATCAATTAATAATTGAGCTCTTTTTTTAGTCTTTTCGTCAGAATGTAAAGCATTTTCTAAAAATTCAGGATGTTCTATTAAAAATTGTTTCATAGACTCATCAGGGTTCTTAAAGAAATTATTTAACATTTTTTCTTGATTTTCATTAATAATGCCCATTTCTAAAGCCTTAGAAAATAAAGTAGAATTTATTTGTACAAGAGAAAAAGATTGAACACCTTCTGCTTCAATTTTCTCTTTGCCACCTTGCATTCTATCTACAACAACACATGACCAACAAATAGAAGCACCTAAATTTCTAATAGCAGGAATCCAAGCCCTTATATAGCTAGAAGCAACAGTAATTAAATCTGCAATATGTAAAACTTTTTTACCATCTAAAGCTTCTACTTTTTTAATAGTTTTGAAATCAAAGCTACTGACAACAGTAGATAAGTCTTTATAAATAGAAATATGTGGTTTATTTAATAAATAAGCAAGGATATTAGAAAAAAACCAATCTCTTCTTTCTCCACCAGAAATATAATCAATTTCTTCTACATTAATATGTTCTTCAATATAATTTTTCATCATATCGATGACATCTTTATAAATAGAATTAGTTTGATATTGTTGAAAAGATTTTTTAAATACCTTTTCTGGCAAAGTCAACTTTTCACTTAACGCCTCATCAATAAAACTTAAAAAGGAAGAAGCTTCTGCTTCACTACCATAAACAAAGTGAGTATTAATAAAATAAGGACCTATTTTTCCTGATGTATACCAAAATGGCTTATTTTCTTCACAAAACTTAATTGCTTTTGTTTCAAATAAATAAGATATAATATCAGACATTATTTTTCTCCTTTCACATATATTATAAGTATTGTAAAAAAAATAAATAACTTTGTCAATAAACGTTTTAACGAATTTATTAAAAAACAAAAAAAGTATTGCAAAAATAAAAGACGTTTGGTATTATTATGTAGAACAGTTACTACACATTTTCATAATAGTAGAACCTTGAAAAATAAATATTTTTGTCAAAGAAAAGAAAAAAGAAGAAAAAGTGAATACTATTATGAAAAGTGGAAAAACTAAAGATATCTAAAAAGAAGCAAAAAAAGAAAATTAAAAAGTAAAAAGAAAAAAACAAAAGAAAGAGGGGGAAAAGAAAATGAAGAATAAAGCAAAAAGCTTTGACAAAAATAAGGGAATAACATTAATAGCCTTAGTAATCACAATTGTAGTTTTGCTAATTCTAGCAGGAGTAACGATTGCGACATTGACTGGAGATAATGGAATATTAACAAGAGCAAATGAAGCAAAAGAAGTAACAGAAGAAGCAGGAGCAAAAGAAAAAGTGCAAATGGAAGTAGCAGGAAGTTTTGATGAGCATGGAAATTTTGATATGGACAAACTAAAAGAAAACTTAAAGGAAAATCTAGGATTACAAGAAAGTGATATAAAAGATAATGGAGATGGAAGTATTACAGTAACAATAGATGGATATGAAATATTAGTAGATGCAGAAGGAAGTGTAAGTGTAAAGAAACCAACACCAGTAGTAACAGAACCACCAACAGAAAAAGTAGGAAAAGATACGATATTTAAAGACCCAAATTCAAGTGATAAAGAAGCATATATACCAAAAGGATTTAAAGTATCAGAAGAACCAACAGAGCAAAAAATAGATACAGGATTAGTAGTGATAGCACCAGATGGAAGTGAGTTCGTGTGGGTGCCAGTAGATAAAAAAACATTATGTGTAGATGGAGTAGCAGATAAAGAGGTTGCAGAAATAGCAAGTGGAACAGATTATAGAGGAGTGTTATATGATTTTCCAGGAACAACCTCAACAAAAATAGGATATAGTGACGATGGATATAGAGAGCCGGATGTAGTAACAGGTTCAGGTAGTAGTTATGATAACAAGCCAACATATTTAGAAGAAATGAATAATATATTAGGAACAAAGTTTATAAATTCAGGTGATTTTAAAAAATATATGCAAGACGAATATAATGAAATAATAGGAAGTATTAAAATAAAAGGAGGATTTTATATAGGAAGATATGAGAGTAGTTTAAATGCAGGAAATATTCAAAGTAAAAGAAATGTAATGCCAACAGGAGCAGATAATTCAGGAACAAATAGATGGTATGGATTATATGCAAAACAGCATGAATATGCAACAGTAATGAATAGTAGTTATCAAACCAATATAAAATCAGCTATGATATATGGAAGTATGTATGATGCAGTAATGAATTGGGCGTTATATGGAGAAGATAAAACAGATGCAAGTAAAGTAACAAATCCTAGTGAACCAAGAAATTCAAAAAAAGCAACAGGAACATTAGAAACAGATAAAATAAAGAATATCTATGATTTAGGAAATAATCTTTATGAATGGACAGCAGAGGCCAACAGCACCGACGGTCGAGTTATCAGAGGGCGGTAGTTGCAATCGTAGCTATTCACCTAGCTATCGTTACTGCGACTACGACTATCCGAACCGTACCGATTCCAACTATGGTAGTAGGGCTCTACTTTATTAGTAGAGCTGACCTCTAAAGTCGTGGATTATGAGAAGGCAATAAACTAGTTTTATTGGTAGAAAGTAAGAATAGTCACTTCAAAGGTGGCTATTTTTTATGCAAAAAAATTTTATCAAAATATAGAATTTTCATAACAAATATGATAAGATAAACAAAAAAGGAGGCGCAAAATGAGAACTTTATTAAAAAACGGAACCCTAATAGACTACAAAACAAAAACAAACGAAAAAAAAGACATCTTAATAGAAAATGACAAAATCATAAAAATAGAAAAAGAAATCAATGAAAACGCAGAAAAAATCATTGATTGTACTAATTTAAATATCATACCCGGAATGATTGATATGCACTGCCACTTAAGAGAACCTGGATTTGAGCATAAAGAAACAATCAAAACGGGTAGCGAAAGCGCCGTTGCGGGAGGCTTTACAACAATTTGTCCAATGCCAAATACAAAGCCAACACCAGATAGCGCTATTATTTTGCAAAAAATCATAGAAGAAGCAAAAAAAGTAAACTTATGTAATATCTTACCTTATGCATCAGTAACCAAAGGAGAAAAAGGAGAAGAATTAGTAGACTTTGAAGAACTAAAAAAAGCAGGAGCAATTGCATTTTCAGATGATGGAATGCCAGTAGTAAACAGCAAAATGATGAGGCAAGCCATCTTAGAAGCAGATAAATTAGGAACATTTGTAGCATCACATTGTGAAGAAAAAACAGTAGCAAAAGGAGCAATAAATGCAGGAAAAATAGCAGAGAGATTAGGAGTAGAAGGAGTACTTCCAGAAGCAGAAGAAATTATGGCAGCAAGAGAAATAGTAATAGCAGAAACCAATCATGTAAGAGCCCATATTTGTCATATTAGTACAAAAACAACCAAAGACATGGTAAGAGATGCGAAAAAAAGAGGAGTAAAAATTACTTGCGAAACATGCCCACACTATTTTACATTTACAGTAGAAGAGGTTCTAAAATCAGGAGTTAATGCAAAGATGAACCCCCCATTAAGAGAAGAAAAAGATAGACAAGCAATTATAGAAGGACTAAAAGAAGGAACCATAGATGCCATTATCACAGACCATGCACCACATGCCGAAGAAGAAAAAAACAAGGGACTAAAAGAAGCACCAAATGGAATCATTGGATTTGAAACAGCCTTATCAGCAGAGATTATGAACTTAATAGATACAGGAGTTCTAGACTATTTAGATTTAGTAAGATTAACCTCTTACCAACCAGCACAACTATTAAAAATAGATAGAGGAAGCATAGAAGTGGGAAAAGTAGCAGACATCACTATATTTGACCCAAATGAAGAATATACTTATACCAAAGAAATGATAGTATCAAAATCCAAAAATAGCCCATTTATCGGAAAAAAATTAAAAGGAAGAGTACAATATACCATCGTAGGAGGAAGAGTTGTTTATGAAAAACGCAATAGATAGATTAATAGAAAAAATAAAACAAACAAATAATCCAACAGTAATAGGAATAGACCCAGGATATGAAAAAATCCCAGACTTTATTAAACAAAAATATGAAAAAAATATTAAGGGAGCATGTCAAGCAATATTAGAATTTAATAAAGGTTTAATAGATGCTACATTTGATATTATTCCAGCAGTAAAACTAAATATTGCATTTTATGAAATGTATGGAATAGAAGGAATAAAAGTATTTGAAGAAACATGTAAATATGCTAAAGAAAAACAAATGATAGTAATTGCAGACATCAAAAGAGGAGATATTGGAACAACTGCACAATGCTATTCCAATGCATTCCTAGGAAAAACAAAAATAGGAGAAAAAGAAGAAAGCATATTTGACATTGACTTTGTCACATTAAACCCATATATGGGAATAGATAGTATAAAACCATTTATAGAAGATTGTAAAAAATACAATAAAGGAGCATTTATATTAGTAAAAACATCAAATCCATCATCAGGAGAATTACAAGATTTAAAACTAGAAACAGGTGAAGAAGTATACACAAAAGTGGCAAAACTTGTGGAAAAATGGGGAGAAGAATTAAGAGGAGAATATGGATACAGTAGTATATCAGCAGTAGTAGGAGCAACATATCCAGAACAACTAAAAGAAATTCGAAAAACTGCACCACATACCTATTTCTTAATTCCAGGATATGGAGCACAAGGTGGAAAAGCAGAAGATATTGCATTAGGATTTGATAAACAAGGATTAGGTGGAATTGTAAATGCTTCAAGAAGTTTAATGTGTGCATACAAGTCAGATAGATGGAAAGACCAATATACAGAAGAACAATATGCACGGAGCAACACGAGCAGAAGCATTAAGAATGAAAGAAGAATTAAATTCTTGTTTATAAAAAATATAAAGAAATTAAAAAATTACTTTATTAATTACAGTATAAATATGCATAAAGATTAATAAAAGGAGGAAGAACAATGGCAGAAATGTTATTAGCAGAATTAACAAAAAAAGAACAGCTAAAACCAGACATTTTTAAATTTAGTATAAAAGCACCAAAAATTGTAGAGGCATCCAAACCAGGAAACTTTATTGAAATAAGAGTAACAGACCAAGTGGAACCATTTTTAAGAAGACCAATTAGTATTTATAATTTAAACAGAGAAGAAGGCATTTTAGAATTTATTTTTCAAGTAAAAGGAAAAGGAACTAAAATATTATCCGAAAAACAAGAAGGAGAAACAATAGATATCATTGGACCACTAGGATATGGAACTTTCAATTATGAAAATAAAGAAAATTTAGCAATTATAGGTGGTGGAATAGGAGTATTTCCTTTATATGAATTAGCAAAATGTGCCAAAAAAGAGAATAAAAAAGTAAATACATACTTAGGATTTAGAAGTCAAAATTTTGTGGTATTAGAAAAAGAATTTGAACAAGTATCAGATAAATTGAGCCTTACAACAGATGATGGAACATATGGTCAAAAAGGATTTGCAATTAATTATCTTGAAAAAGATTTAGAAGAAAGAAAAATAGATTCTATTTATGCATGTGGACCATTACCTATGCTAAAAGCAGTACAAAAATTAGCAATAGAAAAACAAATTCCTTGTCAAATATCTTTAGAAGAAAAGATGGCATGTGGGTTAGGAGTATGTTTAGGATGTGCTGTAAAAACAGCCAAAAGCCCAAAAGAAGCACCAGAATATTGGCATGTATGCAAAGCAGGGCCAGTATTTAATGCAAAAGATGTAGAAATATAGTAAAGTTTGAACCTTAAGAAAGGAATGAGATTAAATATGAATACACAAATAAATTTTGCAGGAATAAAAATGAAAAACCCTGTTACAGTAGCATCAGGAACATTTGGATATGGAAGAGAATTCAGTCAATTTTTTGATTTAAGTAAATTAGGGGGGATTATCACAAAAGGAACATCTTTAAAGCCAAAAAGTGGAAACAAGCCTTCCAGAGTATGTGAAACAGCAAGTGGAATGTTAAATAGCATAGGTTTGCAAAATCCAGGAGTAGAATATTTTGCTGAAAACGATTTGCCTTTTTTAAGAAAACAAAATACAGCGATTATTGTAAATGCTTGTGGAAGTACTATTGAAGAATATGTAGAACTTTGCAAAATATTAAATACATTAGATATTGATGGAGTAGAATTAAATTTATCATGCCCTAATGTTAAAGCAGGGTGTATGGCTTTTGGAAATACATATGAAGGTGTAAAAGCAGTAACCAGTAGTGTTAGAAAAGTACTAGACAAACCACTTATTGTGAAACTAACACCCAATGTAACAGATATTGCAAGTATTGCAAAAGGAGTAGAAGATGCAGGAGCAGATGGAGTATCTTTGATTAATACTTTATTAGGAATGAAAATAGATATTTATAAAAAAAGACCAGTACTTGCCAATAATACAGGTGGACTATCAGGACCAGCTATTAAGCCAGTAGCAGTGAGAATGGTATATCAAGTAGCACAAGCAGTTAATATTCCAATACTAGGAATGGGTGGAATTGTAAATGGAGAAGATGCAATAGAATTTATGTTAGCAGGAGCAAGTGCCGTATCTATAGGTGCAGGAAATTTTATAAATCCATATACTAGTATTAGCACAATAGTAGGAATTGAAGATTATATGAAAAAGCAAGGAATTGAAGATATAAAAGAAATTATTGGAAAAGTAGAAATGAATTAGGAGAAGAAAATGAAAAGAGAAAATACAAGAAAAATAATGGTAGGAAATGTGCAAATAGGTGGACAAAATAAAGTAGTCATTCAATCTATGTGCAATACAAAAACAAAAGATGTAGAAGCAACAGTAAAACAGATATTAGAATTAGAAAAAGCAGGATGTGAAATTATTAGAGTCGCTTGTTTAGATATAGAAGATGCAAAAGCAATAAAAGAAATAAAGGAACAAATTCATATTCCTATTGTAGCAGATATCCATTTTGACTATCGAATTGCTTTAGAAGCAATTAAATCTGGTGTTGATAAAATTAGAATTAATCCTGGAAATATAGGGTCAGAAGAAAGAGTAAAAGCTGTGGTGGAAGCATGTCAAGAAAAACATATTCCGATTAGAATAGGAGTAAATGGAGGCTCACTAGAAAAAGATTTATTGCAAAAATATGGAAAACCAACTGCAAAAGCTATGGTAGAAAGTGCTAAAAGACATACAGACATATTAGAAAGATTAAATTTTAAAGACTATGCTATATCTTTAAAAGCATCTAATTTAGATTTATGTATTGAAAGTTATGAAGAAGCAGCAAAAGTTTTTGATTGCCCACTACATCTAGGAATTACAGAAGCAGGAACAGAATTTAGTGGTACAATTAAATCTAGTATTGGATTAGGATGGCTATTAAGACAAGGAATAGGAGATACTATGAGGGTTTCTCTATCAGATGACCCAATTAAAGAAATTAAAGTGGCAAAAGAGATTTTAAAAGATTGTAATTTATATAAAAAATCTCCTACATTAATTGCATGCCCTACATGTGGAAGAACACAAATTGATTTAATTCCAATAGCAAAACAAGTAGAAGAATTTTTACAAACTATAGAAGCAGATATTACAGTAGCTGTAATGGGATGTGCTGTGAATGGACCAGGAGAAGCAAGTGGAGCAGATATTGGAATTGCAGGTGGAATAAAAGAAGGACTATTATTTAAAAAGGGAAAAATTATAAAAAAAGTAAAGCAAGAAGAAATAATAGATGTTTTAAAAAAAGAAATTCTAGATATGATTAAATAAAAAGATAAAAAATGATGATGGTAAATTTTCATAAATACGAATATATTTAGAGCAAAACGAGAAAGGAAAGAATTAAAAAATGGAAATAATAGTAGGAAAAACAGCAGGATTTTGCTATGGTGTAAAAAGAGCAGTAGAAGGAGCTGAAAAAGAAGTAGAAAAAGAACAAGTATATTGTTTAGGAGAAATTGTACATAATAAAGAAGTAATTAGAGCATTACAACAAAAAGGCATACAATTTGTAGATGAATTAGAAGAAGCAAAAGGAAAAACAATTATTAGAGCACATGGAATACCAAAAGAAACCATAGAAAAAGCTAAAAAATTAGGAATAAACTTGATAGATTACACTTGTCCAAATGTTTTAAAAATCCATGAAATTGCAAAAGAATATGCAAAAAAAGGATATTACATATTTTTATTAGGAAGCCCAAATCATCCTGAAAATATAGGAACTATAAGTTATTGTGGCAAAAATTATCAAGTAGTTGAAAATGAAGAAGAAATAGAAGAAGCAATACAAAATTTTAAAAATTCTAAAAAAGATAAATTATTAATAATAGAACAAACAACATATAGTCTAGAAAAATTTGAAAGAATAACAGAAAAAATAAAAGTAGAGATAGATAAAAAAGTACAATTAGTAATAAAAAATACAATTTGCTCAGCTACTAAATTAAGACAAAAAGAAACAGAAGAAATTGCAAAAAAAGTAGATTATATGATTATTATTGGTGGAAAAAATAGCTCTAATACAAAAAAATTATATGAAATCGCAAAAAGATATTGTGAAAATACAATCTGTGTAGAAAACAAAGAGCAACTTCCAATAGAAAAGGTACAAAAATTCTTCAAAATAGGGATTATGGCAGGAGCCTCTACACCACAAAAAAGTATTGAAGAAATAATTAATTTAATAAAAAACAAAGAAGAAGTTTTTATATAGCTTCTTTTTTTAGTAAGTGTGATAAATAGAAAGGAAGTCATTAATATCTTATTTTATGCTATAAAACAGACAAAGTTAACTCAAAAGTGCTAAATTTGTCGAATTTTGCGATGAAAAGAAGAGAAAAATTTAAAAAATATATTGACAATTTATGGAAACACACTTATACTGAAAAGGAATTATATATAATTTATTTCGTAACAATAATTTCATTCCAAAATTTTAGTTACAATCTAAAGTTATAACTTTAATCAAAAAGATTTCATTTCTATCAATAAATTTCAAGAAAAGGAGGTAAGTATATTTTAGTGCACTAAAAAAAATTATGAATAGAAAACTAGTATCAAAAAGTAATTTAGTATTGCGCAAAGTATTAAATAAGGAAGAGCATGTAGATATTTTAAAAGATATGATTGAAGGGATTTTAGATATAAAAATAGAATCCATTCGTCTAAACCCTTATTTAAAATCAAAAGAAAAATATTTGCCTAAAGAAGAAAACTTCGGAGTAGCAGATGTAAGGATTATAACAAAAGAAAAACAAGCATTAAATGTTGGAATCCAATTTATTGATGGACTATATATACAAAACAAATTATTATTATATTATGCACAAATCCATACAAATCAATTAGAACAAGAAGAAAACCAAGAAATCGCAAAAACAATAACAATTAATATATTGGATTTTGAATATTTTGATACACAAAAGTTTCATAAAATAATAAAAATAAAAGATAAACCAGATGGAGGAGGAGTAGAAGAAACAATAGAATTACATGTTATTGAATTACCAAAATGGACATGTAGTCTTACAAAACCCATTACCAAAGAACAAGCTTGGGTAGCTTATTTAGCAGGAATAGAAACAGAAAGCATATTAAAATTTGAAAAAATCCAAAAATTAAATAACCTGCTAAAACAATATTGGGAACAAGAGAAAATAGAATAAAATTACAAAAGAGAATTCATATATTTCCAAATTTAAATATCATTTTATTTTTCAATAGAAAAGAACATGCTAATAATAATATTAACATGTTCTTTTTTTGATAAAATATATTAATTAATGAGCATCTGTTAAAGTTTGTTTCAAAGTTACTTTAATAACTGTTCCTTCTGGTACTAAAGCATCTTTAGAATATTCTTGTGCAATAACAACACCACTTCCATCTGCACTAATATTCAAATTGCTAGCTCTTAAAGTATTAGTTGCCGTAGAAAGTGACATACCTTTTAAGTCAGGTACAGCAACAGAATTTTCTACATTGTTATCCTCTCCATATAACATAATAATAGAATTCTTAGAAAGAGAAACACCAGGTTTTGGAGTTTGGTTAACAACTAAAGTAGAATTTTCATCTCCATTAGTAGAAACATTACAAGTAAATCCAGCATTTGTTAAGATTTTTTTTGCTTCAGTAATTGTTTTATTTCTAATATCAGGAACAACAATTAAATTACTATTAGAAGTATTTTGAGCAGTTTCATCAGAAGGAATTCCCAAATAAGGTAATATTTCAGATAACATCTGAGAAACAACAGGACCTGCTACTTGACCACCTTGATGACCAGCATCAGAAGTTGGTTGGTATAAAGTAAGTAAAAGAGCAACTTGTGTATCTTCAATAGGAGAGATAGCCACATAAGAAGCTACATATCCTTCTTCTTTATTTGCCTCTGTTGGTTCAGATGTACCAGTTTTACCACCAATAGAATAACCCTTTACAGCTGCATTTCTACCAGTTCCAATAGTTGCAACAGATTCCATCATAGATTTCATTTTTTCGGAAGTACTCTTAGAAAGCACTTGTCTTACCTTTACAGGTTCTACTTCAGTAACAGCACCTGTATCTGTATTTGTAATTTGTTTTACAATTCTTGGTTTCATCAAAATTCCATCATTTGCAATACAAGAAACAGCAGTAATCATTTGCAAAGGAGTTACTTGGAATCTTTGACCAAAAGAATATGTAGCTAATTCTACAGGACCGATTTCTTCCAATTTATGAAAAATACTATTTTGTTCTCCATATAACCCAGAACCTGTTGAATCAAAAAGACCAAAAGCATCATAATATTTATATAAAGTAGGAGCTGTTATCCTAGCAGCAAGTTGCATAAAAGAAGGATTACAAGAATCACATAAAGCTTCCCTTAAGCTTTCATCATAATGAGGCTCTGGTCTCCAACAAGCAATTCTAGTTGGTTCTTTCCCAGGATTGTCAAAAAGTTCATATCCTTTACAATAAAAATCGCCAGCTTTATCTGTTGTTGTAATATTTTCTTCTAAAGCTACACTTGCTGTAATTAATTTAAAAACAGAACCAGGTTCATAACCTTCTGCAACAGATTTGTTAGACCACATTTTATATAATGCTTCTGATTTTTCTTCTGTTGAGAGAGAATCATAAGTTTGAGCAAGCACTTCATTAGGTGTATAAGGTGAATTTAAATCATAATCAGGATAACAAGCCATTGCTAAAATATCTCCATTTTGTGGATTCATAACAATAACATTGCCACCTCTTTTACACTCATTATCTTCTACTGCCTGTTTTAAATATTTTTCTACAACTGTTTGTATATTTAAATCTATGGTTAGAGTTAAATCACTACCATTTTCAGCAGAAATATAGGTTTCTTCGGTATTAGGAATTTCTTGTTGGCTACCATCTTTGGAACTAACAATTTTACCAGGAGTACCTGTCAAAATATTTTCCCAAGTGGATTCAATACCACTAAGACCTTGATTGTCATTACCACAAAAACCGATTACATTAGAGGCAACTGTGTTATAAGGGTAATAACGTTTAGTATCTTCATCTATATTAATACCAACCGTAATTTCATTTTCTTCCATCCAAGTTTTTAGTTCATCAACTTTTTCTTTTTCTACTTTTTTAATAATAGTTTCAACTTGAGAATTACTAGAAACTTTTTCTAAAACTTCTTCATAATTTAAACCAAAAATTTCAGATAATCCTTTTGCTACTTTTTCTTTTAATGCTTTTGCTTTACCTTCATCTTTATCTGTGATTTTTTTAGGATTAATTGTAATAGTATCTACCTGAGCACTAATTGCTAATGCTTTGCCTGTAGAATCATAAATATTCCCACGTTTTGGACTAATAATTTGATTAATAGATTGTTGCTGATATGCAAGTTCTTTTAAGTAAGCTCCATCAACAAATTGAATATAACCAATTCTAACTAGCAAAAGAATAAAAATAAGAAGTGTAACAATAACAGTAACTTTTAATTTTTTTGTGCAGATTAAATTTTTGGAAGAAAAATTGGTTTTTAATTTTATTACTTTTTCATTCTCTACATTTTTAATTATTTTTTTATTTTTTTGATGTGTTTTATTTGTTTTCTTTTTATCCATATAAAACGCCTCTTTTGTTTAAATTTGTAATAATATTTTATCTTAATAAAAATAAGTTTGTCAAGTGCTTAATTTTGAAAATCGATTGCTGACGCGGGTTTTTAAGTATGCTAGTCTGAACAATAACAAGAAATTTGCAGTTTAAAAAAGAATATGGTATAATTTCCCAAAAAGAAATAACAAAAAAAGCAAGAGCAGGAGGAAAAATGCAAAGTTTATTACAAGAAACCCAATTTTTAATGAATAAATATCAGATTAAAGCAAATAAAGCATTAGGACAAAACTTTCTAATTAAAGAAGAAATAGTAGAACAAATCGTAGAAAGTGCAGAAATCACCCAAGAAGATTTAGTAATAGAAATAGGTCCAGGATTAGGAACCCTAACAAAAGAACTATTACAAAAAGCAAGAAAAGTAATATGCATAGAACTAGATAAAAAAATGATAAACATACTAAAAGAAAGATTTTTTCTATATCAAAACTTTGAAATCTTAAATCAAGATGTTTTAAAAGTAGACTTAAAAGAATTAATACAAAAAGAAAAAAAAGAAGGAAAAATAAAACAAGTAAAAATAGTAGCAAACTTACCATATTATATTACAACACCAATTATGATGAAACTGTTAGAAGAACAGCTAGAAATACAAAGTATTACTGTTATGATACAAAAAGAAGTAGCAGATAGACTAATTGCAACTCCAGGAGAAAAAGAAACAGGAGCGATTACTTATACTGTATATTATTATGCAACAGCACAAGGAGTAATAGAAGTACCAAACAATGCATTCATCCCAGAGCCAGAAGTAACATCAAAAGTAATTACATTAAAAATAAGAGAAGAACCACCAGTAGAAGTAAAAGACAAAGAAGTTATGTTTAGAATTATAAAATGTGCTTTTATGCAAAGAAGAAAGACATTAATGAATGCATTAGTAAATGCAAAAGTATTTTTAAACAAAGAAGAAGCAATACAAATTTTAAAAGAAATAGGCTTACCAGAAAACATAAGAGCAGAAAAATTAACATTACAAGATTTTGCCAATATTGCAAATTTACTAGTTAATGAATAAAAAATAAAATCTCAAAAGTATAGATATATTAATATTATTTGGCAAAACATAGCTTGGGCGTAACAATCCGGGTCTTGCCTGCAAAATATTAATATATCTATACTTTTGAATAATAATAAGTAAAAACCATTAACTAGTAACATTGCAAATAAAATATTTTAAGAAATAGCTTTGCTTTTAGAAACTTTCATGATATAATAAAATAGAAAAAAGATAGGGAGGATAGAATGAATCAGATATTAGTTACCAAAAAATTATACATAACACCTGAACTAAAAAGGAAAAAGAAAATCTATAAATTTGATTTTATTTTATCCATTTTTTTAGTGATTATTTTAATTTCCCTATATATCTATGCAGAATATGACAAAAACAAAAGTGAAGAAGTATCACAAGAAATTTTAGCACAAATGGAAACACAATTAAATGGACAAGAAGATAAAACAACTGCAAAAAGTGATGTGTTAGTAGCTATATTAAATGCAGAAGAAGATGACCAAACACCATCAGCACCTGTACAAATACAGCAAGTGCAAGAAAATATCAATACAAATAATAAACAAACAACACAACCAAAACAAGTATCACCAGGAGGATATACATATACAACAGATGCTAAAATAGAAATACCTAAAATTGGAATAACATATTCTGTCATACTAGGAGAAAGAGGAGATATTCCCGAAATAGAAGATTTATTAAAAATATCACCTGTAAAATTTCATGGAGGAAACCCAAATGAAGTAGGAAACTATTGTATTGTAGGACATAACTATAGAAATAAAAGATTCTTTAGTAAAGTGCCTACATTAGTAAATGGAGATATTATAAAAATAACAGATATGTCAAATAGAACTATTGAATACGAAGTTTATGATAAATATGAAGTAGTTCCAGAAGATACAAGTTGTACAAGTCAATTAACAAATGGGAAAAAAGAAATCACATTAATAACTTGTACAGATGATAGTAAATTAAGAGTTATTGTAAAAGCAAGAGAAGTAAAATGAGAAATTCCAAGGATAAGATTATTATCTTTGGGATTTTTGCATTCTTAAAGCTAACACTTGTAATTTCCAAAGATTCAGTATATAATAAGACACAAATGAAGAGGAGTTGATAACATGCAAGTAAGTAAAGAAGAAATTTTGCATATAGCAAACTTAGCAAATTTAAATTTAGAAGAAAATGAAATAGAAAATTATTTAACTAATTTACAAGAAATTCTAAACTTTGCAAATATTGTTAATAATGCACCAGTAGAAGGATTAGATATCACAATAGGAGCAAACGAAGCAAAAAATGTATTTAGAAAAGATGAAATAAAAGTATTTGAAGATAATGAAAGTTTATTAAAAAATGCAATTTCAAAAGAACAAAATATGTTTAAAATACCAAAAGTACTAAACTAGAATAATTGGTAATTAGGAAACTATACCATTTTAGCTAAAAATGATTATTTTATGATTAGACGAAAAAATAAGAAAGGAGATTAAAAATGAATATAACTGAATTTACAGTACATGAATTACAAGATAAGTTAAAAAACAAAGAATTAACAATCTCAGAAATAACAAAAGCTTATATTGAGAGAATTGAAGAAAAAGAAAAAGATGTACAAGCTTTTGTAACAATACTAAAAGATGATGCAATAAAAAAAGCTGAAGAAATACAAGAAAAAATAGAAAAAAAAGAAATACAAGGTGAATTTGCAGGAATTCCAATTGGAATAAAAGACAATATATGCACAAAAGGAGTTAAGACAACATGTAGTTCTAAAATGTTAGAAAACTTTGTTTCTCCTTATGATGCTACTGTAATGGAAAAATTAAAAAAAGAAAATATAATTAATTTAGGAAAATTAAATATGGATGAATTTGCAATGGGAGGTTCTACAGAATATTCCTATTTCAAAAAAACAAAAAATCCATGGAATTTAAACAAAGTACCAGGTGGTTCTTCAGGAGGAAGTGCAGCAGCAGTTGCAGCAAATCTAGTGCCATGGGCTTTAGGGTCTGACACAGGTGGTTCTATTAGACAACCTGCTAGCTTTTGTGGAGTAGTAGGATTAAAGCCAACTTATGGATTAGTTTCTAGATATGGATTAGTAGCTTTTGCTTCATCACTTGACCAAATAGGTCCTATTACAAAAGATGTTAAAGATTGTGCAATGTTATTAAATATTATTGCAGGACATGATGAAAAAGACTCAACATCAGCAAATGTAGAAAAGAAAGATTATACAAAATGTTTAAAAAATGATGTAAGAGGACTAAAAATTGGTGTTCCAAAAGAATTTTTTGGAGAAGGTATTAATGAAGAAGTAAAATCATCTCTAAAAGAAGCAATTGAAAAATATAAAGAATTAGGAGCTAAAGTAGAAGAATTTTCACTAGATATAGCACAATATGCATTAGCAACCTATTATATTATTGCTTGTGCAGAAGCAAGCTCTAATTTAGGAAGATTTGATGGTATTAGATATACATATCGTGCACCAGAATATAAAAATTTAAAAGAATTATATAAAAAAACAAGAAGCGAAGGATTTGGACCAGAAGTTAAAAGAAGAATAATTTTAGGAACTTATGTATTATCATCTGGATATTATGATGCATATTATAAAAAAGCACAACAAGTACGTACTTTAGTAATGAATGAATTTAATAAAGGATTTGAAAAATATGATGTAATATTAACACCAACAGCTCCAACAGTAAGTTTTGATATAGGCTCAAAATCAAATAATCCATTAGAAATGTATTTAGCAGACATTTGTACAGTATCTGTAAATATAGCAGGACTTCCAGGAATTTCAATTCCAGTTGGAGTAGATAGTCAAGGCATGCCAATAGGAATGCAATTAATAGGAAATAAATTCTGTGAAGAAACAATATTAAATACGGCATATACTTATGAACAGGCAACTAATTTTAGAGAAAAATATAAGCCAACATTTAAAAAATAGAAAATAAAGGGTGAAAAAAATGAAAAGTTCAAATAAAGGTAGTAAAATATTAGTCTTTATATTAATTGCTTTAGTTATTATTGCAGGAATTGTAGTAGGTAAACAAATCCTACAAGTTCAAGAAACAAATAAAGAAAACAATATCCAATCAATAAATACAAGTGTAAACACTCAACAAAATCAAACTAATACAACAAATAATATTGTTGAAGAACAAACAAATGAAATTGTAAATCAAGAACCAGAAGAATTATTTAGCCAATATTATGACAAAGCAGAACAATTAATGAAAAACATGACAATAGAAGAAAAAGTAGGTCAAATGTTTTTAGCAAGATACCCAGAAAATAATGTAATACAAGAAATAAAAGAACAAAATCCAGGTGGATATATTCTATTTGGGAGAGATTTCGAAAATGAAACAAAACAATCGATTTTACAAGAATTAACAAACTGCCAAGAAAATAGCAAAATTGGATTAGTATTAGGAGTAGACGAAGAAGGTGGAACAGTAGTAAGAGTAAGTGCATATAAGGCTTTTAGAAATACTAAATTTTTATCACCACAACAAATATGGGCACAAGGGCAACTAGGTGCCATATTAAAAGATTCAACAGAAAAATCAACATTACTAAAAAGTATTGGATTAAATATGAATTTAACACCTGTTGCAGATGTACCAACAAAAACAAATTCTTTTATATATAAAAGAGCATATGGAAGAGGAGCAGAAAAAACAGCTATATATGTAGAAGAATTAATAAAAACAATGAATCAAGATGGAATGATTTCTACAATGAAGCATTTCCCAGGATATGGAGATAATGTAGATACACATACAGGAATTGCAATAGACGAAAGACCTTATAGTACTTTTGAAACAGTAGACTTTTTACCATTTAAAAGTGGAATAGAAGCAAAAGGACCAACTATTTTAGTAAATCACAATATTGTAAAATGTATGGATGCAGAAAAACCAGCATCTCTATCAGAAAAAGTACATGAAATATTAAGAGAAGAACTAAATTTTTCTGGAATTATAATGACAGACGATTTAGCAATGGATGCTGTAAAAAGTTATGTTGAAAATGGAGAAGCAGCAGTACAAGCAGTACTTGCTGGTAATGATATGATAATATCTTCAAACTTTGCAGAACAAAAACAAGAAATTTTAAATGCAATAAAAAATAAAAAAATATCAGAAGATATTATAAACAAAGCTGTAAAAAGAATATTAGCATTCAAATATGCTTATAACATAATAAAATAATAAATTACAAAGAAAGGAGAAAATCATATAATTTATTATATGAGAAAAGAAAATGGTAAAAGAAGATTTTGAAGTAATAATAGGATTAGAAGTTCATGCAGAACTTTCTACAAAAACAAAAATATTTTGTTCCTGTCCAACAGAGTTTGGGGCAGCACCTAATACTCATACATGCCCTATTTGTATGGCAATGCCAGGAACATTACCAGTATTAAATGAAAAAGTAGTAGAATATGCAGTAAAAGCTGGACTTGCAACTAATTGTGAGATTGCAAGAGATAGTAAAAATGATAGAAAAAACTATTTTTATCCAGATACACCAAAAGCATATCAAATTTCTCAATATGATAAACCTCTTTGTGAGCATGGATATGTAGAGATTGACGATAAGGAAGGAAATAAAAAGAAAATTGGATTAACTAGAATTCATATTGAAGAAGATGCTGGAAAATTAAATCATGATGAACTAGGAGGAGGAAGTCTAGTAGATTTAAATAGAGCAGGAGTTCCTCTAATTGAAATTGTATCAGAACCAGATTTACGCAGTAGTGAAGAAGTAGAAAAATATTTAAGAAAATTAAAATCTATCTTGGAATATATTGAAGTATCAGATTGTAAAATGCAAGAAGGCTCATTTCGTGCAGATGTCAATGTATCTGTTAGGAAAAAAGGAGATAATAAATTAGGGACTCGTACAGAAATGAAAAATATGAACTCTTTTAGAAGTATCACAAGAGCCATTGAATATGAAGTAGAAAGACAAATAGATATCATAGAAGAAGGCGGAAAAGTAGAACAAGAAAGTTTAAGATGGGATGATGTTTCTGGAAAGACATTTTCTATGAGAGATAAAGAAGATGCAGAAGATTATAGATATTTTCCAGAACCTGATTTAGTAGCAATTAAACTTTCAGAAGAATATATAGAAAATATAAAAAATACTCTACCAGAATTACCAGAAAGTAGAAAACAAAGATATTTAGAACAATATAAACTTTCTGAAAAGGATGCTAAATTAATTACATCTTCTAAATATTTATCAGATTTATTTGAACAAACAATCGAAATATGTCATAATCCAAAAGCAGTTTGTAACTGGATTATTTCAGATATTTCTAGAATTTTAAATGAAACAGAAATGGAACCAATAGAAATTCCATTTGACAGCAAACAATTAGGTGAGCTAATCATTTTAATTGACAAAGGAACGATTAGTTCAAGTATTGGGAAAAAAGTATTAGTAGAATTATTTGAAAATCCTAGAAGTCCAGAAGAAATAATAAAAGAAAAAGGATGGCTTCAAATTTCAGATGAAGGAGCGATTAAAGAAATAGTAACAAAAATCCTAGAAGCAAACCCACAATCTGTTGTAGATTACAAAGGTGGAAAAGATAGAGCATTAGGATTTTTGGTAGGACAAGCAATGAAAGAAACAAAAGGAAAAGCAAATCCACAAATGTTAAATAAAATGTTTTTAGAAGAATTAAATAAATAAAATCTCACATTTAATTATTAATTATTTAGAAAAGCTTGATATATAGCTAGCTATTTTTAATCAAACATAGTTAGGGTATAACGAACTGTGTCTTGATTTTCAAATATCTATATATCAAGCTTTTCTAATATCATATAAAAACTACTGTTCTTTTTTATCTGATTGTTCATCATCATTTTCATCTTTGTCATCTTTTTTTTCAGATTTAACATCATGAGGAATTACAATATTTTTTGGCTTTTGACTATTACCTTTAGGTTTTGCAGCATTTAAATGGTCATAAACAGGTGAAATATCCAAATTAGAACCATCACCAGAAATGACTTCTAATTCTTTTTTATCACTCATAAGCTACCTCCATTATTTATTTTGTTCTATCTTACCACAAACTAATAAAATGTGCAACATAACATACAAAATATTGACAGAATGCAAAATTTCTGCAATAATAGAACTATTCTAGAGTAAGAAATAAATCCTAAACAAGGAGGGAAAAGTTAGTAAAAACTAACAAAAAATAATATGGAAATTGATAAAATAAAAGCAACCATAGAAGCTATTCTTTTTGCTACAGGCAGACCAGTAACCCAAAATGAACTTATTCTAACTTTAGAAATAACGCAAGAGCAACTAGAACAAATCATAGAAAATATGCAAGAAGAATATAAAGAAGCAAAAAGAGGAATAGAATTAATAAAAATAGATAATAGTTATCAATTATGTTCTAAAAAAGAATATTATGAAGCGATATATCCTATCATAGATAAAAGAAGTAAGCCAAATTTATCAAATGCGGCTTTAGAAACATTAGCAATTATCGCATATAATCCTAAGATATCAAGGGCAGAAATAGAAGCAATAAGAGGAGTTTCAGCAGATGCATGTGTCTATAAACTATTAGAATATGACTTGGTAGAAGAATCAGGAAAATTAGATTTACCAGGAAAACCAATGGGATATCAAACTACAAATAAATTTTTACAAATGTTTGGATATAGTTCTTTAAAAGATTTGCCAGAATTACCAAGATATAAATTAGATGAAAATAAACAAATTGTCATAGATGAATTAGAGGCTCCATCACCCGAAAGGGAAGAAGAACAGGTAGAAAATCAAAATAATTAGGAAAGAAGGAAAAAAGATGAAATTATCACAAACAGGAATGGGTACAACAAAATTAAGTAATATAGATGAAATGTATCCAGGACAAAGTATATTATTACAAACAGGACAATTAGTTCAATATGGAGCAGGAATTTTTGCATATGGTACAATTCCTTTAATTGTAAAAAGAAATATAGAAAAAATAATAGTTGAAACCCTAAATAAATATGGATGTATAGAAGTATCATTACCAACTTTACAACCAGATACGATATGGAAAAACTCAGGAAGATATGACCACTATGTAAATGATGGAACTATGTTAATTACAGAATCTAATAAGGGAAATTTCTGTTTAGCACCAACAGCAGAAGAAGCCATGTTAGAATATGCTAGAGAAAAATTAAAATCTTATAAAAACTTACCTGCAACCTATTATCAAATTGGAGAAAAATTCAGAAATGAAATAAGAACAAGAGGATATTTGCTAAGAGGAAAAGCATTTACTATGTTAGATGCATACAGTTTTGACAAAGATGAAAAAGAAATGACAATTTCTTATGAAAATGTGAGAAAAGCATTTTTAGAAATATTTGAAAAAATAGGATTAAAAGTAATACCAATTGTTGCAGATAATGGTGCAATGGGTGGAAAAAAATCAGAAGAATTTATGCTAATATCAGAACAAGGAGAAGATAAAATTCTTTATGATGAACAAACCAAAATGGGACTAAACACAGAAATATTAGAAAGAGAAGACTATAAAGAATATTTAAAACAAGAATATGGAATAGAAAATCTCTCTAACTTCAAAGAAATTAGAACAATGGAATTAGGACACATCTTCCAATTAGGAACAAGATATTCTGAAATGATGAATGGAAAATATATTAATCAAGAAGGAAAAGAATCTCCTTATTATATGGGATGCTATGGAATTGGTGTTAGTAGAACATTAGCTGCTGTTTATGAACAAGCACTAATGAAAGATGAAAAATGGGGAGCATGTGGTTTTGCATTACCAAGAGCAATAGCACCATATATGGTTCAAATTGTTCCTAAAATGGAAAACGAAGAAAAAGTAAATCTAGCTAAAAAGCTATATGAAACTTTACAAAAAGAAAATATTAATGCTATTTTAGATGATAGAGAATTTGTAACAATGGGTGCAAAAATGAAAGATTGCAAAATTTTAGGAACTCCATATTTAGTAGTTATTGGAGATAAACAAGAAGGCGACAAATTTGAATTGGAAAATATTGCTACAAGTGAAAGAAAATTAGTAACTCAAAATGAGTTAATTGAGATTTTAAAATAAACAAATAGGACATAGAAAAATCTATGTCTTTTTCTTTTATTCTTGTAATAAGCATACAAACATGATACAATAAGCATAAAATAAGAAGAAGGAGAAAATAATGAATGAAATTCAAAAAATTGCAATAATAGGAGGCCCGGGAACAGGAAAAAGTACTTTAGCTAAAAATTTAGGGAAAGAATTGAAATTACCAGTTTATCATATAGATGGAATTCATCATTTGAAAAATTGGGAAATAAGACCATCACAAGAAAGAAACACTATTATTTCAGAAAAAGTAAAAGAACCTAAATGGATTATAGATGGAACTTATAAGGCTACTTTGGAAGAAAGAGTAATCAATGCAGACTTAGTTATATTTCTAGATTACTCGACTATTGCAAAATTAAAAGGAATCCTTTCAAGATATTTTAAAAATAAAGGAAAAGAAAAACCAGAGATTCCAGGTTGCAAAGAAAGAATGAACTTGGAGTTTATCCAATTAACAATGAATTGGAACAAAACAAAAAGAAAAATAGTAAAAGATATTTTGGATAGATATAAAAATAAAAAAATATTAATTTTTAAGAATAGAAGATGTTTAAATAAGTGGTATGAGAATAAATTTAAAAAGAGAATAGAATTATAAGATAATAAAAGGTCAATTCATAAAGGACACTAATTCAATTAGAATAGAAAAGTTCTAAGATTTCAAGAAATAACTTGAAATTTTAGAACTTTTAAAACATAAATCACCTTTTATGTAAAGAAAACATAAAATATAACAAAAACATAAAAGGAGGAGAAAAAATGTCAACCTACATAATACAAGGAGGAAAAAAGCTAGAAGGAGAAGTAACCATCTCAGGATCCAAAAATGCAGCATTACCAATTATTGCAGCAAGCATATTAAATGCAGGAAAAACAACACTATATAACTTACCAGATATCCATGACACACAAATGATGTTTGAAATATTAAAAAGTATAGGAGGAAAAGTAACCAAAAAACACAATAAAGTCATAATAGATACATCAAAAGTAAATAAATATGAGATAAAAGAAGAATTAATGAGACAAATGCGTTCCTCTGTAATTTTTGCAGGGAGTTTATTGGGAAAACACCATCAATGTACCTTCTGCTATCCAGGAGGATGTGACATTGGAACAAGACCAATCGACCTACATTTAAAAGCTTTTGAAAAAATTGGTATAAATATTAGCAAAAACTATGGAAATATTAGTTGTAGTTGTGATAAAATAACAGGGGAGAAAATCGATTTCGAATTTCCTAGTGTAGGAGCAACCGAAAATGCAATCTTAGCAACCTGCTTAGCAGAAGGAAAAACAGTTATCACAAACGCTGCTAGAGAGCCAGAAATTATCGATTTACAAAATTTTTTAAATAAAATGGGAGCAAATATCAAAGGAGCAGGTTCTAATAAAATAGAAATAATCGGAGTAAAAAAATTAAAAGATGCAAGTTATAACATCATGCCAGATAGAATAGAAACAGGGACATTCCTTTGCATGGCAGCGATGACCAACAGCAATATCACAATAAAAAAAGCAAATCCATTACACATTACACCTGTTATTGATAAATTAGAAGAAACAGGATGTACCTTAAAAATAGAAAAAGATAGCATAGAAATACTGTCACCCAAAAAATTAAAAGCAGTAGATATAAAAACAATGCCATACCCAGGATTTCCAACAGATTTACAATCTATCTTTGCAACCATGTTGACAACTGCAAAAGGAACATCTGTCATAATAGAAAATATTTTTGAAAATAGATATCGATATACACAAGAACTAATACGAATGGGAGCCAAAATAACAATAGAAGGAAAAACAGCAGTAATTAAAGGTGTTAAGAAATTATATCCAGCAAATGTAAAAGCAACAGACTTAAGAGGAGGAGCTTCTATGGTAATTGCAGCATTATCCACAAAAGGTATAACAAAAGTGGATAACATAGAATATATATTAAGAGGATATGAAAACTTTGATAATAAAATCCAACAACTGGGTGGAAAAATTGAATTGCAAAAATAAATACTAAAAGTTTATATATGAAAGTAAAATGGAATATATAAACTTTTAGAACTCCATATTAGATAGCAAAGGAGGGAGAAAAAGATTGAAGGCAAAAGAAAACAATGTGAATATGTATTATATGAATCAAGGGAAAAAATCAAAAGAAACCATTGATGAAATGATGCAAAGAAAAAAAGCAAAAGAAAGAGAAAAAAGAATAAAATTACAAAAACAGCAAAGGCAAGAAGATAAATTTGATTTTGAAACAGAAGAAGTAATAGGAATGACTAATAGAAATAATCATAAAAAACAAGAAGCCAAAAAGAAGAAAATATCAAAGCAAGAAATAGCGAAAAACAAAAAGAAAAAAAGAATAAAGAAATTTTTAAAATGGACAACCATTATATTGATATTATGTGGTGGAATAACATTTTTAATGGTTTCTCCAATTTTTAATATAAAAGAAATAGAAGTAGTACAAAATAATAGAGTTTCAGCAGATACAATAAAGAGCTTATCTGGATTAAACTCTAATATGAATATTTTTAGATTTTGGTCAGCAAATGTAGAAAAACAAATTGAAGAAAATGCATATATTGAAGATGTTAAAATTAAAAGAAAATTACCAAATAAAATACAAATTGAAGTAATAGAAAGAGAACCAAGATTTAGTATTCAAATATTAAATAGTTATGGATATATAAGCAGTCAAGGGTATATATTAGAGATAAATAACAATGAATTAGCACTTCCAGTTATAACAGGCATAAATACCCAAGAGGAAAATAGAAAAGTAGGATATAGATTAGTTGAGGAAGATTTATATAAATTAGAAGAAATACTTAAAATTATGAATACGGCAAAAGAAAATAATTTAGACACCAAAGTCACAAGTATTGACATTAGCCAAAAAAATGAATATATTATGACTATGCAAGATGAAAAGAAAACAATATATTTAGGAGATATAAGTAACTTAAGTGCAAAAATGGTATATATACAAGGTATTCTAGAAGATAATAAAGATAAAGAAGGAACAATATTTGTAAATGGAGATTTTAATAAAAAATTCAGGCCATATTTTAGAGAAAAAGTGACTGTATAAAATGAGAGGAGGAAATGTTAGAAATAACTAACATGTCGAATATGATAAATAAGAAAAAGACAAGTATTGTATTAGGAATTATGTGTTTTGCATTAACATTAGCAATAGTAATTCAAATAAGAACAGTAGAAAACACGAATTCTACTGTTAGTCAAAACTATGAAGAAAATAACTTAAGAGCAGAAGTATTAAAATATAAAGAAAGATATGAAAATAAATATAAAGAGCTAGAAAAAGCTCAACAAGAATTAGAAAATGTAAGACAAAAAGCAACTCAAAACAATGGAGAATTGGAAGAAGCAGAAAATCAAATAAACCAAGCAAATAAAATAAACGGAACAACAGAAGTGACAGGACCAGGAATAATAATTACATTAACAGATGGAAAAAGCATGCCTAATACATTAAATCCAAATGATTTAATTGTACATTATTTAGATATATTAAGTGTTGTAAATGAGTTAAAAAATGCAGGAGCAGAAGCTATTAGTGTAAATGATCAAAGAATAGTAAATACAACAGGGATATCATGTTCTGGTAATATAATAGATATTAACGGAGAAAGAGTAGGTTCACCATTTGTAATAAAAGCAATAGGACTTCCTGAGTATTTAGCAAATTTATCAAGACCAGGTGGATATTTAGAAAAAATGAAAGATGATGGAGTAGATGTAAAGATAGAAAAAAGTAATAATGTAACTATTCCAAAATATACGGGTGTAATAAGCTTTAAATATTTAGAAAACATAAAATAAAAGCAAAAAGGAGTGGCAAAATGAAGAGAAAAGGAAAAATAGTGATGACAATAACAATTGGGATTGCTTGTTTTGCACTAGTTATGATAATGACAATGCAATTTAAAATTGTTAACGAAACAGATATTACTTCAATTGAAAGTATGAGAGAAACTGAATTAAGAGCAGAACTTGCTAATTGGAAACAAAAATATGAAGAAACAAATACTCAATATGAAGAAATTCGGAGCAAAAATACAAGAATACAAAGATAAGGAACAATCAGATATTGAATCTAGTGAATTAGTAAAAAGTGAATTAGAACAAGCAAATACTATATTAGGAAAAACAGATGTACAAGGAGAAGGAATTGTTGTTACATTAAGAGAAAAAAATATAGAAGAAACTGGTATAATTAATGCAAATGATTTATTAGACATTGTCAATGAATTAAAAAATGCAGGAGCAGAAGCTATTAGTATAAATGAACAAAGGATTATAAATATGTCTTATATAGCATTTATAAGTGATAGCTTTATCAAAGTAAATGGACAAAGAATTGTAACTCCATATATAATAAAAGCAATAGGAAATCCAACATATTTAGAAAGTGCATTAATCGGTAATGGTGGACCTGTAGACAATATGCAGAAAATCGGACATGATGTTTCAATAGAAAAACCAAATAAAGTGACAATACCAAAATATAATGGAGAAATTAAAACAAAATATATACAATAAGGAGGAAATAAAATGATATTTATTGCGATATTGATAGGATGTATTTTAGGAGCAATTATAGGGATGAATAGTCCAATGATATCTTATACATATTCTAGCTATCTAGCAATAGCAATAATTGCTGCATTAGATTCTGTGTTTGGAGGAATTTCATCTGTTATAAAAAAGAATTTTGATTTAAAAATTTTTATTTCTGGATTTTTCGGAAATGCAATTTTAGCAATTTTATTAACAATTCTAGGACAAAAACTAAATGTAGATATTTATCTAGCTGCAATTGTAGTTTTTGTATGGAGAATGTTTATGAATTTAGGAACAATAAGAAGATACTATGTGGAAAAATGGTCTAGTAAATTAACAAAAAAGGAAAGTAAGGATGAAAAAACAAAAAACATAGCAAGTGAGTAAAATTACAAAAAGAGAAACATAAAAAAATAGAATGAAAAAGAAAAAAAGAGAGTTTTTCAGAGAAACTAAAAAGTATGATGCATAAAAGATAGATAAACTCTTATTTTTAAGCCGTGAAAAGGAAAAACAGCAAAAAAAAGTGTTACAACTGTATTGCAAAGATATTACAAAAATATTACAAATTCTATTGACATTTGTCTTAAAATGTAATATATATACACTTAGAAAAATTATACTAATAAATGGAGGAATTAACTTGGCTATCGGAGATATCATTGTAGGTATTGACATAGGAACTAGCAAAGTTTGTACTGTAGTAGGAGAAGTAAACAATTTTGAACAAGTAGAAATTATATGTAATACCTCATATAAATGTAGTGGACTAAAGAAAGGAAAAATAATAAATGAAGAAGAAATTAGTTTAAGCATTGCTAAAACAATAAAAGAAGCAGAAGAAGAAACAAACCTAAAAATAAATTCGGCATATATTACTATTCCAGGAAACTATGTAACTATAGTACAAAATAGCATTGTAAAAGAAGTAAAAGATAAATATTCCGGAATATCAGTAAGAGATGTGCAAAACGCAATTATGCAAGTTAAGGACATTGAAATTCCAGAAGGACAAGTACTAGTAGATATAGTGCCAGATAAAATAACATTGGAAAATGGAACAGTAGTTACAGATCCTGTAGGGAATTTAAGTTCTAGTTTTACAATTGATGCACAAGTAATTTTAGCTGATAGAGATTATGTACGACAATTAAATAGTATATTTAAAAAGGCTCGGACTAGAAATAGATGGAATAGTTCCTGTTACATTAGCAGAAAGAAACCTTATATTAGATAAAAATGAAATGCATGATAATATAATGATATTAGATATAGGTGCAGGAAGTACAGATATAGGTGTATTTGAAGGTTCTACATTTATTTATACAAATGCAATTCCATTAGGAGGAGATAATATCACAAATGATATTGCATTAGTTCTAAACATATCAGAAGAAGAAGCAGACAAATTAAAACGACAATATGGATTAGCTTTAAAATCTTTTATTGATAACGATAATGATATTATTTTAAATACTCGTAAAGATAATAGCAAAAATAAAATTATAAAAAGTTCAGAATTAATCGAAATTATAGAAGCTAGAATAGAAGAAATATTTTCAATTATAAATAAAGATATTACAAACCAGGGAATAAAATCTAAAATTAATAATGTTGTTTTAACAGGACAAGGAATTGTAAATATCAATAAAAGTGATGTTGCAGGAAAAATAATATTAAATACACCAGTAAAAATTTCAACAGGAAGAGCAATTAGTACAGTAAAACCAACATATAGAACAAGTTATGCATTAGTAAGATATATAGCAGCAAGGCCTTTTGCAAAAACAGTGGCTAGTAGCATAGATACACAAAATAATGAAAATATATTAAAAACGATAATAGAAAGAATTAAAGAATTTTTTTATTCATAATAGTTATTAATTTTAAAGTTAGCCATATAAAAAGGTTAACAGATGCAAATTTTAATTTGCATAAGAGGATATATAGATAAAGGAAGTAAGGGAGGAAAAACTAAATGATGGATTACAATGATGATAATAATATTACAATGATGGATGGAACAGCCACTATCAAAGTTATCGGAGTAGGTGGTGCTGGAAATAATGCTGTAAATAGAATGATAGAAGCAGGAATAAAAGGAGTAGATTTTATAGCAGTAAATACAGATAGACAAGCATTGCAAACATCAAAAGCAAATACAAAAATACAAATAGGAGAAAAAATAACAAGAGGATTAGGAGCAGGAGCTAATCCAGATGTTGGTGCACAATCAGCAGAAGAAAGTAAATCAGAAGTAGCAGAAGTATTAAGAGGAGCAGATATGGTATTTGTTACTGCTGGAATGGGAGGAGGAACAGGTACAGGAGCAGCACCAGTAGTTGCACAAGCTGCCAAAGAAATGGGAATATTAACAATAGGTGTAGTTACAAAACCATTTACTTTTGAAGGAAAGAAAAGATTATCACAAGCAGAACGTGGAATAGAAAGCCTAAAAGGAAAAGTAGACACATTAGTTGTAATACCAAATGATAAACTATTGCAAATTATTGATAGAAAAACATCTATTATTGAAGCATTTAAACAAGCAGATGATGTTTTAAGACAAGGTGTACAAGGTATTTCAGACTTGATTGCAATACCAGGACTTGTTAACTTAGACTTTGCAGATGTAAAAACAATAATGTTAAATCAAGGAATGGCACATATGGGAGTAGGACGTGCATCAGGAGAAAATAGAGCAGAAGATGCTGCAAAAGAAGCAATTCAAAGCCCATTACTAGAAACTTCTATCGAAGGAGCAAAAGGTGTCATCATCAATATAACTGGTGGAGATGACTTAGGATTACATGAAGTAAATACAGCTGCAGAATTAGTACAACGCAGTGTGGATCCAGAAGCCAATATTATTTTTGGTACAGTAACAGATCCTACTATGGAAGATGAAATTCAAATTACGGTTATTGCAACAGGATTTGAAAAAACTGAACCTATTTCAAGTATTGGAGTAGACAACATTGTATCTAAAACTTGGGAAAAGAAAATTAATTCTATTCCATCAAGTTCAGAAGTAAGTAATTCACAAAATGATTTAGACATTCCTTCTTTCTTAAGAAAAAATAAAAATAAAAATTTATAATAAATAGACATATAAATAATGTTTTAGACATAATAAAATAATATATAAAAAATAATTAAAAAGAAATAATCGAAAATTACCGATTATTTCTTTTTTTCGCCAATAAGAAAAGACAACATTTTTAAAACAGAAGTAGTAAAATACTTAATGCAGGTGATGTCATGACAATTTATATAGACATAATATTAATAGAAAATTTAATTATGAATTTTATTATATTATATGCTACAGGTTTAGTTTTAAAAAGAAAAATAAAAAAATTAAGACTTATCTTGGCAAGTTTACTAGGTGCTATTTATGCATTACTAACATACATATCAAGTTTTGAAATATATACTAATATTATTCTAAAATTAATATTATCCATTTTAATGGTATATATCGCGTTTAATGCACCAAATGTAAAACAAATAGGAAAAGATTTATTGTTATTTTATTTAGTATCTTTTGTATTTGGTGGAGCAGCATTTGCTTTTATTTATATTATAAAACCACAAGACATATTAATGAAAAACGGATTATTTTTAGGTACATACCCGTTAAAAACTGTAATATTAGGGGCAATTATTGCATTTATCATTGTGATTGTAGCATTTAAAATAGTAAAATCTAGATTTTCTACTAAAGATATGTATTGCAATATAAAAATTAAATTAAATGAAAAAGAAATACAAACCAATGCCATGATAGATTCGGGAAACTTATTAAAAGAACCTATTAGTAATACACCTGTTGTTGTTGTTGAACATACTTTACTTTATAATTGTATTCCAAAAGAAATTTTAAATAATTTAGAAAATATTATACGGAGGTGATTTTGAGAAAATTCCAGAAAAAATAAGGAAAAAGTATATAACAAGATTAAAGCTGATTCCGTTTTCCTCTTTAGGAAAACAAAATGGAATGTTATTAGGAATTAAACCAGAGTATATTGTTATAGAAAAAGAAGAAGAAAAAATCAAAAAAGAAAAAATTATGATTGGAATATATAATAAATCTTTAACAAAAAAAGGAGAATATAGAGCATTAGTTGGAATGCCATTATTAGAAGGGAGGAAAGAAAAGTGAATTTTGTAGAAAAAATAAAAAATAGTATTAATATCATTTGTGCAAAATATTTAAATGATAAAGAAGAAATAGAATATCTTCCTATTTTTTATATTGCAGGAAGTCAAACTTTACCACCACCACTATCTCCAGAAGAGGAAGAAGAATTAATTAAGAAACTATCAGAAACAGATAATTTAGAAACAAGACAAAAATTAGTAGAAAGAAATTTAAGATTAGTTGTATATATAGCAAAAAAATTTGAAAATACAGGAATCGGAATAGAAGATTTAATTTCTATTGGAACTATAGGATTAATGAAAGGAGTAAATACATTTAACTCAGATAAAAAAATAAAATTAGCTACTTATGCATCAAGATGTATTGAAAATGAAATATTAATGTTTTTAAGAAAAAATAGTAAAATAAAAGGAGAAATATCAATTGATGAGCCATTAAATAAAGATGGAGATGGAAATGAATTATTACTTTCAGATATATTAGGCACAGAACCAGACATCACATCAAGAAACATAGAAGATGAAGTTGATAAAAAATTACTAAAGATTTCGATTTCTAAACTAAACAATAGAGAAAAAAACATAATGGAAATGAGATTTGGATTTTTAACAGGAAAAGAAAAAACGCAAAAAGAAGTAGCAGATGAACTTCGGGATTTCACAAAGTTATATTTCTAGATTAGAAAAAAAGATAATAAATAAAATGAAAAAAGAAATTAGTAGTAAAATAGGATAAAAAGCATAATAAACCGAATTTTGGAAATACTAAAAACAAGTAATTTCTAAAAGGAGGTTTTTCTTTTGTTAAATAATAAAGTAGAAATATGCGGAGTAAACACCGCAAAGCTACCATTACTGACCAAAAAAGAAAAAGAAGAACTATTTATACAAATAAAAAAAGGAGATAAAGAAGCAAGACAAAAATTTATTAATGGTAATCTAAGACTAGTATTAAGTATTATACAAAGATTCTATGGTAGAGGAGAATCAGCAGATGATTTATTTCAAGTAGGATGTGTTGGACTAATAAAAGCAATAGATAATTTTGATTTAAGTCAAAATGTACAATTTAGTACTTATGCTGTACCGATGATTATAGGAGAAGTAAAGAGATATCTAAGAGATAATAATAGTATACGTGTTAGTCGTTCTGTAAGAGATTTAGCATATAAAGCTATTCAAGTAAGAGAAAGATATACAAAAGAAAATGGCAAAGAACCAAGCATAGAAGAAATTGCAAAAGAACTCGAAGTGCCAATAGAAGAAATAGCAATTAGCTTTGATGCCATTCAAGACCCGATTTCTTTGCAAGAACCCATATATAATGATGGTACAGAAAGTATATATATAATGGACCAAGTAAAAGACAGAAAAAATACAGATGAATTATGGGTCGAAAACATGACAATTGCAGGAGCACTAGAAAAATTAAATTCAAAAGAAAAAATGATAGTAACAAAAAGATTTTTTGAAGGCAGAACCCAAATGGAAGTGGCAGAAGAAATTGGGATTTCCCAAGCACAAGTATCTCGTTTAGAAAAAAATGCAATGCAACATATTAAAAGGCTATATAAGTAATTATATATTTTATTAAAAAATATTTTTAAATAAATATTAAAATATTTATAAAGTCCTTAATAACCGAAGGAGGAGGTGGTGTTTTACATCTCTTTTTTTGATATCAAAAGATAAATGTTTTGTCAATTATAATAAAGAAATGAATATATATAATAGAAGAAAAAAATAAAAGAAAGCTAAGGAGGAAAAAATGCAAGATAAAGGATTAGATTTTAAACACAAAGAAGTAGTGAACATTACAAATGGAAAAAGACTAGGATATGTGCAAGATGTTTGTGCAGATTTAGAAACAGGAATGATAACATCTATTATTGTACCTGGAAGCAATAAATTGCTAAATATGTTTAATCAAGGAAATGACATTATAATTCCATGGCAAAATATAAAATGTATAGGAGATGATTTGATTTTAGTAGAGATATAAAAACAATTTTAAAAAATGGTCAATAAAAAATTAAATGCAATTAAAAAGTTTAAAAATTTTTATAAAAAGTATTGACATAAACAGTTGAAAATGATATTATGAATAAGCATTAAGAAATATACCTGAAATCAAGAAAAAATAGCATAAAATTTCCAATAAATTTTTCGAAAAAAGTATTGACTTTAGGAAAGAAAGATGTTATTATAAAAAAGTACCTTGCAACAGACAAAAAATAAAAAATAAACATAAGAATTAGTAATAAAACTAATGCTCAAAGAATAAAATAAAAGCAACATTACTAGTTTTTTATTTTGCCTCAAAATAAGGCAAAAATATTTTAAAAAAATTGTCGAAAAAGTATTGACAAAAAGAAAAAGGTATTGTATAATGCAAATCGTTCTGCGGAGCAGAACAAAAAAGTACATTGAAAAGTAAACAATAAAATCCTTTAGAGAATAAACCGAAGCGGACTTTTTTTGAAAAAGAAGAAGTACCGAACAAGTAAATTTTTTAAAAATTTTTAGCAAAAAAGCAAGAAGTTTAAAAGAGCTTGAAA
>CALXME010000003.1 GCA_944389395.1 uncultured Clostridia bacterium
TAAATCATAACCATTTAATTTAAAATCATTTTCTACCATTTTTGTAAGTAATCTTGTACTTTCTCCATCTTTCATTTGTTCTGAAGTTTGTTTTTGATTTTTTAAAACTAAATCATAAACATGTTTTACATGTTCTGGTACACTTCCTACAAAAATTGTACGTGTCATATCTGAACAATATCCCTTATATTTGCATCCCATATCAATGGTAATAATATCTTGTTTTTGAATAATTCTATCTGTTGGAACTGCATGTGGTTTAGATGTGTTTTCTCCTGATGCTACAATTGTTTCAAAAGATAATCCATCTGTTCTTTGGCGATAATATTCTTCTATTTCATTTGCTATTTGTTTTTCTGTCATTCCTGGTTTAATATAATCTAGTAAGTAAGAAAAGCAATTGTCTGTAATTTCACAAGCTTTTTGAATATTACTAATTTCTTCTTCATCTTTTATCATTCTTTGCTTTTCTATGATATGCTCTGTTTCTACTAAATTATGAATTTTATATTTACAAATATATTCTTTATATTTAGCATAACTGACATCATATTCTTCAAATCCTACATTTTCACAGAATAGGAAAAAGTTTTCATAATCTTCTTTTGCTACATCATTGATATCATATACAATAATTTCATCAAATAAAGTTAAAATACTATGTACATGTTCTATATATCTTCCATCTGTAATATAAATATTTTCTTTTCTTGTTAATAGCAAAACACCTTCTGCATCAATATTAGTCAAATATCTAATATTAATAGGATTAGAGATAATCAACCCTTGTAAATTTAAACTTGACATTTTATTTCTTAGCCATTGTAATTTTGCATTCATTTAATATCATCCCCTTTATATTTATTATCCAGCATACATTCCTAATGTAAATATTTGCATTAAGAATAGTTTTATTGTTTCAAATGGAATATACATACTAATAAAAGTAGCAATTACAATAAAAGGTCCAAATGGAATATATTCATCTGTTTTCTTGATTCTAGTAATTAATAATATAATACTAAGAATAGCACCTATTAAGAAAGATATTAATGTAATAATAATGATGTTAGATAATCCAAAGAATAGACCTAATGCTCCCATCAATTTAACATCACCAAATCCCATTGCTTCTTTTCCATAAAAAAGTCCACCTAATAATGTAATTAATACGAAAATTCCTGCACCAGCTATCATTCCTAATAACATATTAATCGTAATTACCACATTTGATAATCCATATAAAAATGCAAAAACAATTCCCACTTCAAATATAGTAAGATTTAAACGGTTTGGAATAATTTGTAATCGATAATCTATTACAAAAGCAGATATTAGCATTGGTGTTAATATCATAAATTTAATTAACTCTAAATTTGCAATTAAAGTTTCTTGAATTCCATATACATATACTAATGTAACATAAATAATTGCTGTTAAAAACATCAAAATATAATTTAGCCTAAAATTTTTCTTATATTCCTTTATAAAATCTTTTGAAATAATACTTTTATATTCTGGTAATCTTTTATTTACCCAATCTATTAATTGCCCTACAATTAAACCTAAAATGGTAGCTACTACATAGTATGCGATATGTACATCATTAAAATACATTTTATTTTTTCTCCTTTGCTTGATAATTGTTTTTGATTTTTTCTTCAATTGGTCTTTTCCATGCTGTAAACCAATAATCTCTTTCATGAATCGGTTCTACTAAAATTGTGAAAAAGCCACATCTATTTCCTCCTATTACATCTGTAAATATTTGGTCACCTACAACAGCTATGTTTTCTGTTTTTTCCTTCATTTGTTTTTGTACTTTTAAAAATCCTGATTTTAGTGGTTTTTTTGCAAAAATTCTATAAGGAATTCCAAATTCATTAGCAATTTTTTTCACTTTTTCTTTTTTATTACTATTTGATAATAAATATAATCTCATGCCTTGTCCTTGTAAATTTTTTAACCATTGTTTTACTTCTTCTGATAAATTTTGATGATAGTCTATTAAAGTATTATCTACATCTAATATTAATAATTTTATATTTTGTTTCTTCAAAAATTGAATTGTTATTTCTTCTATTTTCTTAAAATATGCATTTGGATATAAAATCATTTTGTTTCCTCCATATTCTTTTGTTCATTTATATTATCAATTAGGTATTTTTTTGTCAATCTAAAACAGGTAATAATTTAAAATCTAAACCATCAGCACTAACAAGTTTCAAATTTATTCCTTTATAATTTCCCTGTACTGCATCTCTTATCGCTTGTGCATGTAAATGTCCATAATAACAGTTTTTAATCTGGTATTTTTTCAATACTTCAAATAATGTGTTTTCTTGTTTTTGTCCATCTTTTATTGCAATAACAGGTGGATAATGCATAAAAGCAATGATTTTTTCTGCTGTTCCTCCTTTTTGTATTCCATCTTTAATAGACATTTCTAATCTTAAAGCTTCTCTTTTTAAAATTTTTTTATCTTCTTCTTCCTCTGATTGCACCCATCCTCTTGTTCCTACTAATATTTTGTTATCAAACTCATAAGCATTATTATATAGAAAATCAATATTAGAAAACTGGTTTTCTTCTAAAAATTTTTTCATATTGGTAACTGTAGTCCACCAATAATCATGATTTCCTTTTAATAAAAGTTTTTTTCCTGGTAATGTATTTAAATAGGCAAAATCTTTTTGTGTATCTTTTAAATGCATTGCCCATGAAAAATCTCCTGGCAATACCACTAAATCATTTTGTGTTACTTTTTGCATCCAATCTTTTCTTATTTTTTCTTCATGTTTTTCCCAATTTGCTCCGAAAATACTCATTGGCTTGTATTCTTGAAAAGATAAGTGTAAATCTCCTATTACAAATATTGCCATGTTTCCTCCTTACATTTTTTATTTGTTTCCTTTGGATATGCATTATTTTGAATTACTTTGTAATAAAACAATCTATAATTTCAAATTAGGTATTGCATTTAAGTCTAAACCATCTCTTTTTCCTGCTATGTATTGGTAATATCCAGCAGAAGCAATCATTGCAGCATTATCTGTACACAATTTTAAATCTGGCATATATATTTTCATTCCTCGTTCTTCTAGTTTTAAAAATTCTTTTCTAATATAACTATTGCTACTAACTCCTCCTGCTAAACTAATAGTTTTAATTCCAGTTTGTTTTACTGCTTTTTGTATATTTTCCATTAAAATTTCTGTTACAGTTTTTTGAAAGCTAGCACACAAGTTAGCTGGATTTACATCTGGCATCTTATGATGTAAATTAATTACTGCTGTTTTTATTCCACTAAAACTAAAGTCTAAATTATCAAAATGTGTTTTTGGTAATTCTATATTAGCAATTCCCTCTTGTGCCAATTTATCTACTTTAGGTCCACCAGGATATCCTAAACCTACTACTCTTGCTACTTTATCAAATGCTTCTCCGAATAGCATCATCACGAGTTTTACCGTAATACTTCAAATTCTGTATAATTTTTCACAAAAACAATTTGTGTATTTCCTCCTGACATCATCATACATAAAAATGGTGGTTTTAACTCTGGATATGTAACATAATTAGCAGCTATATGTCCTTGAATATGATTGACTCCTACTAATGGAATGTCTAATGCAAATGCTAATGCTTTCGCATAAGATAGTCCTACTAGTAGTGCTCCTACTAATCCTGGTCCATAAGTTGGTGTTATGGCATCTATTTCATGAAAGTTTATATTAGCTTCTTTTAATGCTTTTTTTGTCACTCTTGAAATGGCTTCAATGTGATTTCTAGAAGCTATTTCTGGTACAACTCCTCCATATTTTTCGTGAATTGGAATTTGTGTATCTATACTATTGGAAAGAACCTCTCTACCATTTTTGACAATAGCTACAGAGGTTTCATCACAACTTGATTCAATTCCGCATTGTTATTATATCTTCCATTTTTTCTTCCTTTTTATAATCCAAATATTGCTGTTCCTAAACTTAATATACCATTAGAAATTGCATTTATCGCTGGTGTTATAATAAGTCCTGCAAGTCCAGTAATCCATATTACTACAAAAACAATGTAGAAAATAGATTCATTATTAATAAACCATGATTTTGCACGATATGGTAAAAATGGCATTATGATTTTTGAACCATCTAATGGTGGTAATGGGATTAGATTAAATACTCCTAATCCTATATTAATAGATATGGTACTAGAAATTAATAATAATATAATTCCTCCTGTTGTAGAAGTAATAAAAGAAATTCCTGCAAATTTATAAATAGCACAATAAATTAAAACAAATATAATAGCTAATACAAAATTCATTAGAGGTCCTGCTAGAGAAACAATAGCCTCTCCTTTTTCCATTGACATTTTTCTAGTATAATTTCTAGGATTTACATGTACTGGCTTTCCCCATCCAAATCCTGCAAATAATAACAATAAAGAACCTACTGGATCTAAATGGTCTAAAGGATTTAAACTTAAACGTCCTTCTCTTCTAGCAGTATCATCTCCTAATCTATCTGCTGCAAATGCATGTGCAAATTCGTGAAATGTGATAGCAATTAAAACACCTGGTATACTAATTAGTAATCCCATTAATGCTCCTGGATTTGTAATATATTGTACTACTGTTGTTAAAACCATAATAGCTAATATAATATATATAATTCTTTTATCAAAAGAAAAGTTAAACATAAATTTCTCCTTCCATATCCCCTTAAAACTCTAAAAACTAGTTAAGTGGTTTCATAGTTGGAAATAGTAATACATCTCTAATAGATGCACTATCTGTTAATAACATAACAAATCTATCAATTCCGATTCCTAATCCACCTGTTGGAGGTAAACCGATTTCTAATGCTTGTATATAATCTTCATCCATCATTCCAGCTTCTTCATCGCCTAATTCTCTTGCTTCCACTTGTTTTTTAAATCTTTCATATTGATCAATTGGGTCATTTAATTCTGAAAATGCATTTCCATATTCTCTTCCACCAATAAATAATTCAAATCTTTCTGTCATTTTTTTATTATTTGGACATTTTTTAGCAAGTGGAGAGATTTCTACTGGGTATTCATAAATAAAGGTTGGTTGTATTAATGTTTTTTCTACATATTCATCAAAGAATAAACTTATAATATCTCCTCTTGTTTCTTTTGTTTTATCTGGTATTTCTATTCCTTTTTCTTTTGCAAGTTTAACTGCTTCTTCATCTGTCAAAATTTTGTTAAAATCAATTCCACAAGCTTCTTTAATACTATCTATCATCGTTATTCTTTTCCAACCTGGTGCTAAATTAATCTCTTGTCCTTGATAAGTTATTTTTGTAGTTCCTAAAATATCTTGTGCTGTTTGAGAAAAGATTTTTTCTGTAATATCCATCATGTCATGGAAGTCTTCATAAGCTGCATATAATTCAAGCATAGTAAATTCTGGATTGTGTCTAATATCCATTCCTTCATTTCTAAATACTCTACCAATTTCATAGACTTTATCGAATCCACCTACAATTAATCTTTTCAAATTTAATTCTAAAGCAATTCTTAAATACATATCAATATTTAAAGAATTATGATGTGTTATAAATGGTTTAGCTGTAGCTCCACCTGAAATAGTATTTAAAACTGGTGTTTCTACTTCTAAATAACCATTTTCTTCTAATATTTTTCTAATGTTACTAATAATTTTACTTCTTAAAATAAAGGTTTGTTTTACTTCTGGATTTACAATTAAGTCTGTATATCTCTGTCTATATCTTAAGTCTGGGTCTTTTAGTCCATGAAATTTTTCAGGTAATGGTCTTAAAGATTTTGATAGCAATGTCACTTCTTTTGCATGAACAGAAATTTCTTCTGTTCTAGTTTTAAATACAAAACCTGTAATTCCAATAAAATCACCAATATCAAAAGTTTTAAATGCTTGGTAACTTTCTTCTCCTAAATCATTAATACTTACATAACTTTGAATTTTTTCATCACAATCTTGAATAGTACAAAAAGATGCCTTACCCATAATTCTCTTTGCTATTATTCTACCTGCAACAGTTACATCTTTTTGTTCAAATTTTTCATAATTTGCTTTTATTTCTCCTGCTGTATTGGTTCTATTAAATTTGGTTATTTCAAATGGATCTTTTCCTTGTTTTTGTAATTCTTCTAATTTTTCTCTTCTTATTTGCATTAGATGATTCATATCTAATTCTTGCTCTTGGTTATTATTGTCTTGCATGTTAATCTCTCCCTTTTTTATTTTTACTTTTTGCTTTTAGTATTATATAGCAAAACAGCCAAAATGTAAAGATTTTTGGCTGTTTTTATAAAACTATAAATTTAATCTTATAAATGTTTACAAAACTTATTCTGTTTTTTCTTCATCTACATTGAAGTAAATCATTAATCTACTACCGTCATAAGCAAGTATATTATATGGATAATTATAAGTACGACCAGAAACTGGATAAACTTCTCCATAACCACCGTCCTCTTCGAATTCGATAATTAGTCTTATATGCTTCTGCTGTCCATTCTCTTAAATTATTTCCTAAATCATAAATATTTTTTAGCTTGTCCTCTGGTAACGTTTTTGTTGCTTGTTTTGAACCTCTATCTTTACTAGGTTTTGTTACCTTATCTGCTTCTGTATTATCATCTCCATATAATGCCCAATTCATTACTGCATCATACATACTTGCATATATCATTGCCGATTTTACATTTGTTTGATATTTACTATTAATTACTGTTGCATATTCGTGTTGTTTTGCATATAACCCATACCATCTGTATGTTCCTATATTACTTGCATCTGTTGGCATTATATTCCCCTTACTTTGTATATCTCCTTCTGTCTTTGCTTCTGCATTTGTACTATCACTTAAACTACTCTCATATCTTCCTATATAAAATCCTCCTTTTGTTTTAATACTTTCTATTATTGCGTTATATTCTTTTTGCATATATTCTTTAAAATCACCTAAATTTATAAAATTTGTTCCTAATATAAGATTCATTTCTTTTAAATATGTTGGTTCGTTATCATAATCCTCTACTATATCTGGTTCTCTATATAAACCCTCATCATATATCTTTTTAGATGATTTAGTACCTGAAAAGTCATATAACACACCCCTATAATCTATTTCATTTGCCATTTCAGCAACTTCTTTATCTTCTGCTCCATCTACACACAGTGTTGTCTTATCTACTGGCACCCACACAAATTCACTTCCATCTGGTGCTATTACTACTAATCCTGTATCTATTTTTTGTTCTGTTGGTTCTTCTGATACTTTAAATCCTTCTGGTATATATGCTTCTTTGTTAGATTCTGAATCTTTATATATATAAGCTTTTGATATTTTTATTGTTTTACTTTCAGATTCCACTCCTTGTTGAAATACAACAACTCTATATTCATCTGCAACATTAACAATAAATTCTAAATTTTCACTGATATTCCATTTGTCTGGTTCTTGAGTATCTGCATATTGATATTTTACTTGCCATTTATTAATAAATCCTTGTTCTTCTCCTTCAAACCTAATATCACTTACTATTATTTTCCATTTTCCACTTTCTAATTTTTCATATCTTAAATTAAAGGTTGGTTTTCCTGTATTAGGATTTTCATAATCTACATTATATAAACTATCTGGTACTTGTTCTAATGTATAATATATTTTATCATCATATTTAAGTCCTTCATAACTAATTATGCTTCTTTTTTCTATATTAATTAGAAATTCTTCATCTATACCTTCTATTTCTAAATTTTTTATTGTTTCTATGTCAAAATAACGATATCCTTCTCTATTTAAAATTCCAGAACCATTTTCCTCTTCTGTTTTAAAAATACTTTCTAATTGTTCTTGCTCTGCTTGGTTTAAATCTTTTCCTATTGTTGCAATGGCATTTCCTATATATTCGTTGCCATCTTTAGTTTTAATACTTCCTCCTGTAGTATATGCTGTATATAATTCATTTACTTCTAATTGCATCAATTTCATTTGGGTTGTAAATCTAGTTAATTTAGATGAATTAATAGCAGATATTCCTGAATAAATTCCAACTGATGCTAAAATTATAAGTACTATTACTGATATTACTAAACTAATCAAAGTAATACCTGAAATTCTTGATTCTATTTTTTTATATTTATTTCTCATTTGTTTCCTCCATTTAAAATTGGCTGGGGTGGTAGGATTCGAACCTACGCATCGATGGGTCAGAGCCATCTGCCTTACCGCTTGGCTACACCCCAAAATATAATATTATTATAGCAATAGACTATTTATTTTTCAATACTTTCTTTGAAAATTTACATTGTTACAATTCACAGTAAATAAGTTAATAATTCCGAAAAGCCTGATATTATATAAAACATCTGTAAACTGTAACATTACATTTCGTCAAAATAAAATGGATATACTAAACATGTTAATATATCCATTAAATATTAAGGAATACGATTTGTTCCCACATCTTGGTTCCACAAATCTAAAATATAATTTTTTTCTGTTTTAGGAACTAATGCTAATCTAATAGCTGACATTGGCTTATTAAATTGATACATTGCTTCTTCTCCGTCAGAACAAGTTTTAAGCCATCCTTGACCATTTACTAATATTTGATAAACAATAGAATAGTAACTCTCGTCTTTTAATTTCATGGTTACACCTGAAATTCCATAATTATATTGATATACAGTTTCAAATGGAATAGGATTATTTCCTTCTATATCTGTTTTTTGAAAACCATTCATACCAGTTCCACCAAATTGTACATATTTACTACCATTTATAGTTACTAAATCATCAGAAGCCATGGTTTTAAACAAATTCTTACCTGGATTATATCCATATTGATAAATCATACCACTATCGCCACAAGTTGCTTTACTTCCTTCTCCCCAATGTGTGTAAATGCATGTATTTATTTGTACAAAGTCTTTTGGGATATTTCCTGTAATTCTAAATGCTAGTGCTTCTGTTTTATAAATTGGATTTTCTTTTACAGCTTGTGCTCCTGCTACATCATAATTTCCATATCCATAGGTCCAACCAATAGCAGAATTATGAGAAGCATATGTAATCATAATATTAGTTGCTTTAGAAATATTAATCTCTATTTCTTTTGTATTTTGTGCAAAGTCTGTGATTGTAAAAATATAAGAAATATTATTTGTAAATTCCTTTTCTAACTGCATTTCATTTTGCGTTAATTCCCACCCTTCTACTTTTCGAATTTTTTCGTTTGCTAAAATAGTAGCTAATACTTTTCCTTCTTCTATCTCTGTTTCTGAAAAAGTACCTTCTGGACTTGTGTTATCAATTTGTATTCCTGTTGGAATAACAGTTTCTGGGTTTATATTATAAGATTTATCTACAATTGTACCTTCTTTTATAATAATATTTAAAATCCCTTCAGTTTGTATGCCTGTTAAAATAATATCATAGTAAATACTATCTTTTTCTTTTTTTGTTTCTATTATTTTTATATCTTGAATCTCAGCATCTTTTCCATTTACCTGTATAATTAAATTTTCTAATGACATATTGTTACTAATAATATGCTCTTCTGTCACTTTTATTTTAGTTGTAATAGTATGTGTTTTATTTGCATATTTTTCATATCCTACATTTGTATTTTGCACTTCTAATAACTCTATTTTAGGTGGATTTCTATCAATGTCAATAATAGCTACCTTATTTTGATATTCTATTAAATATTTAGCACTAGTTATGCTTTCTATAGTAACTATTACTATAAATAAGCATATAAAAATAATTTTCTTTTTTATTTTCAATCTTTTCCTCCTTACATTGGTTCAACCACAATATCAAAATAATAATTTTCTAATTTCTTTCCGTCATTTGTATCTTGTCCATTTTCTTCCATTCCATTTTCATATTTCCATTCCCAAAATACTATTATTTTTTTAGGAATATCTTTTTCTACTCTTCCTTTCAATTGTTTTTGTAATTCTTCCAAAGTTTTTACTTTATTCTCTTTTGTAATATAAAATACCATATTTTTCGGTTTTTCCATTTCGTTTTGGAAATAGACTTGATAATAGCAATCTTTATTTGAATAAATAATAATTTCAAATTTTCCTTTTGTACCTGGTGCCACTTTCCCATTTGTCAAAGTTTCTACATCTATCGTTTCTCCTAGTCCAATTTTTTTGAAATCTATATTTTGATAGCTAACATTGAAAAAAAGTGGGGTTGTATTTTCATTTTGCAAATCTACTTGATTAAAACTATTTGATGAAATTTTTTGATTGTTTCCTAACAATTTAAAGAATAGAAAATTATCCTGAAAATCAATATTTGCGTTGTTTCTGAATATAAATATAAGAATTATAATTATTATAAAAATAAGAATAAACAAAAGATGATAATTTTTCTTTTTCAATTTTATCCCTCCCAGTGTTTTCCTTGTTCAGCATGTACTTTAATTTGCAATTCTTGCATGATATCTGAAAGGGATGTATTTTTTTCTTTATCATACTCTACTTTTAGACAATAACTATGTTCTTCTTTCTGATTTCTTGTTAATTTTTGAGTTTGTGTTTTACGGTCTTGCAATGCTATTTGCTCTTCTCCTCGATATAAAGTACATATAATTGCCTCATCTATATCTCCTATTATTTCAATATAATATTGCATATCTACTTGTGATATTTCTTCTAGTTCATAATTTCTAACTTTAAAATAATAATATCCCTCTTTTTGTTTTGCTGTTATTTCTATTTCTGGGTTATTGTCTACGATAAAAATAGGTTTTGCAATTTCTCCTTCTGTTAAAACAGTAGTTTTTGTAGCTTGTTTTCCTATACTGTACCCTGTTAAAAATAGCATCAAAATACAAGTTAGCAAAATAATGATTTTGGTTTTATGTGTTTTTTTATTACTTTTTTGGATTTTTTTCATAACTTTCCTTTCATTTCAAAATTAAAATATTTTCATATTTCTCTGCTTTTATATGTGTGTTTTCTATACAGATGGTGGTAATTGTGTTCCTGTTACAATAATGTCAAAGTTATAGTTTTGTAATATTTTTCCATCTTCTGTATCTTCCCTATCTTCTGTTTCTCGAAGTTTCTCATCATCTCCTGTTTCATATTCCCATTTCCATTGTATTGGTATAGAGATTTTCTTTGTTTCATCTTTTGCATTAATAATACCTTTCAATGCAACTTCTAAATCTTGTAAATTAGCATAAGTTGATTTGTTATAAATAAAAATCAAATTTCTTGGTTTTTGTGTTTTTTCCTCAAATTCTACATTATATTGTAGTCCTACTTCTGAACCAGTTGCATCAATTTCGATATTAAATTCTCCTTGGGTTCCTGGTGCAATCTTATTATCTAATAAAGTTTCATTATTACAAGTAGAGCCTAATTGAATATTTTGAATACTTTCTTCTTCTCCATTTACTAAAAAGCTCCATTTCGCAACTTCCATTTGTGCTTGTCCTTTTACTTGTGATACATATTTCGAAAAAGATTGCCCGCCCATAAAAGATACTATAATAGCTGATAGTATAGCAACAATCACTAATATTTTTTTCTTATTTGTCAAATATTTTCCTCCATTCTTATTATTTTTTTGTTTTCTTTGAATTTTTTTACGAATTTCTTTTAGATATAAAAAAATAGATTAAAAATTTTTTCTAACAGAAAAATATGAAAATATGATTACATTATAAAAAGCTCTTTTTATTTTGTCAACCCATTCTTGCAAAAAAAATAGAGTTTTCATCGCAAAAAACGACAAAACTCGACATTTTTATAACTTTTTACTTTCTGTTTACTCCTATAATTCCACCTAATATTCCAAAAAATATACCTATAGCTATCATTATGATAGATTGTAAATCTAACATAAATTTCCAATTTAATAAACTAGAAATAAGATATATAATGATAAAATAACAAGCTCCTATTAAAGCTCCATTTAATAAACCATTTTTTTTGATTTTACTATTTCCTATTGAACTTCCTATTAATATACTAATTCCTGTAACAATTGTAATAACTGGATTAATCACTGATTCGCTAACATTTGTATATGTAAGTACTAATGAAAAAATAACTAATGATATTAAAGTAACAATAAAAGCAATTCCTATTCCTTTTAGAAATGGTACTACGATGGGATTTATAATTTCTTGATTACTGTCCATTTATTTTTTCCTCCTTTTCTCTATATTTATATGAATGAAAAAAAGAAATAGAACTCTTTCATTCTTCCATTTCTTTTTCTATTTTTTCTATTAATTTCACTATTATTTCTTCTCTTGTAAAATCCTTTTGATACTCATTTTTTAAGGAAGTTGCAATACTTCTTACTTCCTCTGGAAATTTATTTTCATTTACATTAAATCCCATACTAATTAATAAATAATTAATCTTTTCTCCGAGTGTATTTACTTCTATTAAAATTCCGCCTATTTTTTTATTTGCTAAATACAAATCATTTGGCTCTTTTATTTGTAATTCACACCCATATAATTTTTGTATAATTTCTTGCATCCATTGTGCTACTTTTACTGTTAATCCTTCTAATTTTTTTAATAATACTTTTGGTTTTAATATTATGGTCATGGCTATATTTTTACCTTTTCCAGTATACCATTTCCTTCCTTTCGTCCCTATTCCACCTGTTTGTATATCTGCTAAAATAAGTAATCCATTATTTTCCTCCTGCTGTGCAATTGTCTTAGCATATAAATGGGTAGATTCTATTTTTTCAAAATATTCTATTTTTTTCCCTATATATTTTGTATTAGCTTCTTTTATTTTTTCTATTTCCATTTTTTTCTCCTAAATCTATTTAGAATAGGGTCAGCAATAAGCTGACCCCATTTTGAAACACTTACTTGTTTTCATTCTCACACTTCTGATTGCCTACTGTGCAAGAAGTTTTACAAGCTGACTGACACGAGGTCTGACATTCTCCACAACCACCTTTTTTCATAGTAGATGCTAATGTTTTTCCTGCAATTGTCTTGATGTGTTTCATGTTTTTCACCTCTTTTCTGATAAAAAGAAAAGTTGATAAGTTACTGATTACATCTTGTAATCTTTTTTATCTTAACATAAAAGTACAAAATTAGCAACTAAGCTTTTATAGTTTTTAGTTTAGAATTTAATTTTGCATATATTGGTTTCATCTTTTCTTCATTAGTAAGTTTTGTAACTTTATCTATTTCAACCCATTTTACACCACTATTTTCATCTTTTTTTATTCTTAATTTTTCTTCCTCATTTGCCTCTAATAAAAAACAACAATCTAAGTGTAAATGTGATGATACAAATTTTCCCCTTTTAATATGACTATCTACTGTAAGTATTTGTAATGCATATATTCCATCACTTAGTAACTTTAAGTTATTAAGTCCTGTTTCTTCTTCTGCTTCTTTTATTGCAACATGTAATAAGTCACTATCTCCATCAGCATGTCCACCTGTCCATGCCCATGATTTATAAATATTATGATATATCATTAATACTTTAGTTCTATCTTTGTTTACTATCCAATTAGATGCTGTAAAATGGCACATTTTATTTTTTCTTGTTAATACATCTTGAAATTTATTTATATATTCAAGTATTAACTCTTTATCGCTTCCTTCTTGTTCATTATATGGTATATATTTTTCGATTTGCTCTTTTAATTTCAAAATTTTAATCTACCTTTCTTTTTAATTTTTATAATTCTAAACCTTATATATCTCTCTTTATTTTATTAATCCTCCTGAACAATGTAGTTCATAAATCAAATTATTATCTTTATATATTTGTTCTATTCCATCAAAATTTTCTATTCTTCCAATAGATTTAAATGTGTTATTTAACATATTTTCCTTTTTCATATCAATTTTCCTCAAATTTCACTGTTATATTTAATCTATTAACTTGTACTGTTCAGGTAACCATGCTGGTGTACATGTCATAGATATTACACAATAATCTGTATCATAATAATATTTTTCGTTAGGTTCTATTAAAATAGAGTCACCCTTTGAAAATTCAATCCTTTTATTTTCAAAATTTAATGTTCCTTTACCTTCTATAACATATATTAATTCTTTGCTTACAAGATTTACTCCATATCCTTTATCTGGATATCTACCATTAATTGTTGCTATTCCTAAATCTATTTCTTTATCTTTAAATGAATATTCCAATGTTTTACACTTATCACTATTCTTTCCTTTTAAAGCATTATCATATTTAATAATTTCCATGTATATCTGAAATAATTGCTATTTTCATGTTTATCTCCTCCATTTTCAATTTTGCAATGGAGCGTTGCAAATTTCATATTTTTCTTATTTATATCATAAAATTGCTATAAATACAATTATTTTCCAGATATTAGCTCTTAAATTTCTAAAAACTAAAATAAGGCATTTATTTATAAAAGAGCCTTATTTTAGTTTAATTTTTGTAAAAAAATAACAGATAATTTCTTATCTGCTATTTATGGCTGGGCTGGCTAGATTCGAACTAGCGCATGCCAGAGTCAAAGTCTGGTGCCTTACCGCTTGGCTACAGCCCAATATATATGGGGTGGAAGATGGGACTCGAACCCACGGTCTCCAGTGCCACAAACTGGCGCGTTAACCAACTACGCTACATCCACCGTTGTTCATGTGCACTATCGTGAGCACATTATCTATTTTACCCTATTTGCACCCCATTTGTCAACTAATTTTTCAATTTTTTTACTTTTTTCAAGTTAATCTCTAATATCATTCAATTCTAAGCAATATCTAGCCACCTAAAGCACTTGGGTCAATACCATATTGTTTATACAACCAAGAAGTATAATCAAATGGTGTTAAAGTTTCTGGTAAATCATAATTTACTCCATAAGTTTCTACCTTTAGAGAAGTAATTTTAGGAGGATTTACTGGTGTACTTACTTCTTGACTTGCACTACTTTGCCCCTCTTCTCCTTCTGTTGTCTTAGCAGTTACTTCTACTCCTTCTATTTGGTGTACAACATCTAAACCTTCAATTACTTTACCAAAAGATGTATAATATCCATTTAAATTAGAACTTTCTTTTGTTGTAATAAAGAATTGTGAACTTCCTGAATTATAAGATTCATCTGTCAAATCTGAAGAATATTGGGTATAATCAGACCTTGCCATTCCAAGAACACCTTCTTCAAATTTTAAATCATTATCAACACCATTAGCAATAAATTCACCTTTAATAGAATATTCTGTACCATCTCCATCATCTTTTAAATCTGCTAGTGTAGCATTCCCTGTTCCATCTCCATTTTTATCTCCACCTTGAATCATAAAGTCTTTTACAATTCGATGAAAAGTTAATCCATCATAAAATCCACGATTTGCTAATGTAATAAAATTTGCAACTGTTTGTGGTGCAAGTTCTGGATATAATTCAATTTTAATTGTTCCAAAGTTTTCTACTTCCATGGTTGCAACTGGATTTTTTATCTCCATTGTTGCTTTTTGATAATATCCATATCCCACTACTCCTATTAATACTATTACCAAAATTAAAGCAATTATCCAAATAATATTTTTTGTTTTTCCCATTTTTCTCTTCCTTTCTTTTCTTATTTTATCTTTCATTTTTAGATAATATTGTCAAATACAAATTGTTCTTGCATTCTTTTCAAAGATTGTTTAATTGTTTTTGCCCTTACTTCTCCAATACCATCAACTTCATCTAAACTTTCAATATCTGCTGCCAAAATATGTTGAAACGATTTATAAGCATCCACTAAATTTTCAACAATATTACTAGGCATTCTTGGTATTTTATTAAGAATACGATATCCTCTTGGATATACAGCTACTTCATCATAATTATCGAAATTTTCATAACCTAACAATTTGGCAATCATAGTTTCTTTTGATAGCTCTTCATAAGATAATTCTTCTAAAGCCTCTACAATTTTTTCTGGTACACGTTTTTTCTTACTTGGTGCTATATAATCTTTTATAATTAATTTTTCTTCTTTTTCTAGTCCACCAATTAACTCTTCTAACTGCATCCTTACAAGTCGTCCATCATCGCCTAATTCAAAAATTTGCCTTTGTATTTCTTCTACAATCCTCATTACCATTTCAGCTCTTTGAATAGCAATTATCACATTTTCTAAGGTTACGATATCATTAAATTCATATTCATTTAAAATATTTAATTTATTATCAAATACTTTTTTATATTTTTCTAATGTTTGTATAGCTTGATTTGCTTTATTTAGCACAACATCCGTATCTTCTAATATATATCTATCATTTCCTTTAAATACTGTGATAATACTTCTTCTTTGTGAAATACTAATTACTAATTCTCCTGTTTGTTTTGCGGTTCTTTCTGCTGTTCTATGTCTGGTTCCTGTTTCTAAAGTTTGTATTTCGTGAGAAGGTATTAATTGAGCATTTGCAAATAAAATTTTTTTCAAATCTCCACTTAAAACAATCGCACCATCCATTTTAGCAAGTTCATACAATTTAGAAGATGTATAATCCTCGTTAATCGTAAATCCACCATCTACAACATCTTTTAAGACTTGCATATTATCTGTTATCAAAAGTAATGCTCCAGTCTTTGCTCTTAAGATATTTTCTAAGCCATCTCTAATTGGCGTACCTGGTGCTATTAATTTTAAAATTTCTGTAATATTATCTTCTTTTCCTTTTCTCAAAATAATTCTCCTTTAAAATTATTTTATCCCCACTTTTTTCATTGCATCATTTATGTTTCCAACGCCTATTATATCTAATTTATAATTTTCTTTCAAGAGTTTTTTATTACTTTCTGGAATAATACAAGTTTTAAACCCTAATTTTTCTGCTTCTTTTAATCTTTTTTCTATTAAATTAATTCTTCTAACTTCACCTGTTAATCCAACTTCTCCCATAATTACCATATCTTTAGGAATTGGAACATTTTTATAACTTGAAGCTGTAACTAATATAATTCCCAAATCAATTGCTGGTTCATTTAATTTTATTCCTCCTACTACATTTAAATAAACATCTTGATTTCCTAGCATTAATCCTACTTTTTTCTCTAATACTGCAATTAATAGAGCTTCTCTATTATAATCAATTCCATTTGCTGTCCTTTTCGGAATTTGATAAACAGATTGGGTTGTTAAAGCTTGTAATTCTACTAAAATAGGTCTTGTTCCTTCCATGCTAGATACAATACAAGAACCTGCGGGATTATCTTCTCTTTCTGAAATTAAAATATCAGATGGATTTAATATTTCCTTCATTCCCTCATTTATCATTTCAAACATTCCAATTTCATTTGTAGAACCAAATCTATTTTTCACTCCTCTTAAAATTCGATAAGAAAAATACCTTTCACCTTCTAGATATAAAACCGTATCTACCATGTGTTCTAATACTCTTGGCCCTGCAATATTTCCTTCTTTTGTTACATGACCTATAATAATAGTCGTAATTGCTCTTGATTTACAAACTTTCATTATTTGTGACGTTATTTCCCTTACTTGGCTAACACTTCCGGCTGCTGATGTTATTTCTTCTGAATACATTGTTTGTATAGAATCAATAATAACTAATTTAGGATTTATTTCTATAATAGCTTGATTTACTAAATCAATATCTGTTTCTCCTAAAAATAAGATATCTTCATTATTAATTTGTAATCTATCTGCTCTTAATTTTATCTGCTCTGCTGATTCTTCTCCAGAAACATATAAAACTTTTCCTTCTCCTTTTACTTTATCACATATTTGAAGAATTAATGTTGACTTTCCAATCCCAGGTTCTCCTCCGCAATAAAACTAAAGAACCTTTAACTAATCCTCCTCCTAACACTCTGTCTAATTCTCCAAATCCTGTAGAAGTTCGAGTTGCTTCTTTTGCTTCATAAGAATTTAATTTTTGTGGTTCGATTTTTTTACCTTTGTTTGCTTTTAAATTACTATTTTTTGTTTCTATTATTTTTTCTTCATAAAAGCTATTCCAACTACCACATGCAGGACATTTTCCAAGCCATTTAGCAGATTCATTTCCACATTCACTACATACAAATATTGTTTTATTTTTTGCCATCCTATCTCCTTCCTAACACACTTATATATCATTCCTTATCATACAAAAAAGTATAGCACAAATTTAATACATGTGCTATACTTTTTAACAAATTCATTTACACTTTCATTATTTATTTTTTTTACCAAATGTAACTTCTTGGAATAAGAAATCATGTACTTTTTCCCATGTAATTTCTTGGTGTAAGAATTCATTTATTTCATCTTCTACTTTTTGTTGATATGGTGTTAATTCTACCTTAATTTCTTTGTTCCAATCTATTTCTTGTAGCCAGAAATTCTTAAATCTTGTCCAAAGGCTTGGTTTTACTGGTAAGTTTTTATTCTCTAAATTTTGTTGTTCTCCATTTTCAAATTCTACTCCACCAAATACTCCTGCTACTTTGTTTTCTTCACCTAATTCTGCCATTTTTATTTCCTCCTTTGTGATTTTTTGCCAATGTTTATCTTATTTATACTACATAATAACTAAATAATCAAGTTAAATTCCCTATTTTTATATTAAATATTAATGACATAAATATTACAAATTTGTTACATTTTTACAATTCTACTAAAATATGGTCTGTTTCAACCTCTTTACACTTAACCTTTTTTATTTGATTTTCTATCTTTTGCGATGTTTTGCAATATGCTAATATGTAATTATCTGTATGCCCATGATATATTCCTTTTTTCTCTTCTTCAAATAATACTTCTACCTCTTTATTCAAATAACTTTGGTGATATTTTTTTTGATTCTCATCTGATAAATCCATTAAAGCTCTACTTCTTTGTTCTTTTTTATCTCCAGACACTTGCTCTTTCATTTGGGCTGCTTTTGTTCCTTTTCGTGGTGAATATTTAAAAATATGCATTTTATAAAAATTAATTTCTTTTAAAAACTGATATGTAGTTTCAAACTCCTCTTCCGTTTCTCCTGGAAATCCTACAATAATATCTGTTGTTAACATGACATCTGAATAAGTATTTCTTAATAATCGTACTATTCGTCTAAACTGTTCTGTTGTATATCTTCTATTCATCCTTTTCAAGGTTTCATCACATCCACTTTGAAGAGATAAATGAAAATGATGGCAAATTTTTTCTAATTCTTTTAATCTATTTAGAAATTCCTCAGTGATTAAAAGAGGTTCTAAAGAACCTAATCTAATTCTCTTAATTCCTTCTATTGTATTTATTTCTTCTAATAAATCAATTAATTGATAAGCATCTTGAAAATCTTTTCCATAAGATGCGATATGAATTCCTGTTATAACAACTTCTTGAATTCCTTTTTTTGCTATTTGTCTAATTTCTGAAAGAATATTTTCTGGTTTTCTACTTCTTATTCTCCCTCTTGCATAAGGAATAATACAATAAGAACAAAATCGATTACAACCATCTTGTACTTTAATAACAGCTCTTGTTTTTTCTGTATATACAACATTTCCAAAATCCACAAAATCTCTTTGTTTCATCACATCATCAATACTACTATTAACAGTATTATTTTTAAACCATTCTTCTATATATTTTACAATTTCTTTTTTCTCATTATTTCCTAATGCTAAGTCTATTTCTTCTATTTGTTCTACATCTTCTTTTGCCACTTGCACATAACACCCACAAGCAATAACAAGAGCCTTAGGATTTAATCCCTTGACTCTTCTTAACATTTGTCTTGATTTTCTATCTGATATATTGGTTACAGTACATGTATTTACAATATAAATATCTGCTTTTTCTGTATGTTCCACTATCTCATAGCCATTCTCCAATAATTGCTGTGTCATGGCATTTGTTTCATATTGGTTGACTTTACAACCTAATGTAATAAATGCTACTTTTTTCATTTTACTTTCCTTCTAAAATATCTAAATTATCTAATGCTTTACCTGTTCCTAAAGCCACACAAGAAACTGTATCTTGTGCAATCATAACATTAATTCCTGTTTTTTCTTGTAATAGTTTATCTAAACCATCTATTAAACATCCTCCACCTGTCATATAGATTCCTCTATCACTTATATCTGCTGCCAATTCTGGTGGTGTTCTTTCTAATACAGAATGTACAGCATCTACAATCATCATTGCAGGTTCTATCAAAGCCTCTAACATTTCACTTGAATGTATTGTTATTGTTTTTGGCAAACCTGTTATCAAATCTCTTCCTCTGATATCCATCTCAACATCTTGTATTTTAGGATATACACATCCTATATTAACTTTTAAATCCTCTGCTGTTCTTTCTCCTATCATAACATTATGTTTTTTCTTTATATATTTTACAATATATTCGTCAAATTTATCTCCTGCTACTTTTAAAGAAGTACTAACAACAGAACCACCTAAAGAAATAACTGCTATATCTGTTGTTCCACCACCAATATCTACTACCATATTTCCACATGGTTTTGAAATATCTATCCCAGCACCAATTGCTGCCGCTATCGGTTCTTCGATTAAATACACTTTTCTTGCTCCAGCTTGTGAAGCAGCATCAATAACAGCCTTTTTTTCTACTTCTGTTACTTGCGAAGGAATACATATCATAATTCTTGGTGAGAAAATAAATTTCCCACATACTTTACGAATAAAATGTTTAAGCATTTTTTCAGTTACTGTATAATCTGAAATAACTCCATCTCTCAATGGTCTTGTTGCTACAATATTTCCAGGAGTTCTTCCTAACATTCTTCTTGCTTCTTGTCCTACTGCTAATACCTCTCCTGTATTATTATCTACTGCTACAACAGATGGTTCTCTTAAAACAATACCTTTACCTTTTACATAAGCAATTACTGTCGCTGTTCCTAAATCTATTCCAATGTCTTGACCTAACCCAAACTTAAACATTTACCTCTTCCCTTCTTTTATTTTGATTGTTTCTTTTTTATTACAACTATGTTACGATTATATTACATTTATTATAATTTATCAATACTTTTTTCGTTTTTATTTATAATTTTAGTAACCATTCCTTATCAAGCATATAATGCACAATAGATTTCATAATCACGCAAAATCTTTCTCACATATTGATTAGTTTCTTTAAATGGAATATTTTCAATATCAGAACCATCAGACTTAATAATGCCTTTTTCGAGCCAATTATCTACTGTTCCAATTCCTGCATTATAAGCAGCTAAGGCAATTCCCTTGTTTTGATACTTTTCTAATAAAGTAGACAAATATTTAGTCCCTACATTAATATTATTTTCAGGTATTAACAACTCATTTTTTATATTTTCTTCCTCTAATTCTAGTGCATTTTTTCTCACCACATCTTTTGCTGTTTCTTCCATTAATTGCATTAAGCCAATAGCCCCTTTATGAGAAGTAGCTCCTTCATTAAAATTACTTTCCGCTTTTATTAATGCATAAATCAAATTTTCTTCCACTTGATATTTTTCTGCATACATTGTAACTTCTGTTTCATATTTTTTGGGATACATTTTCTTTAGTAAATTATCTTTATTTAAAATAATAATAACAAACACTATTATTAATATGCAACCAATTAATAGAATCTTTTTATTTTTTAATAGTTTTGTCAACACTTTCTCTCCTTTTCTTAATCCCCTTTATTTGCAATCATACCAATTTTTTGCTTCTCCAATATCTGCTATTAATGGTACTTTTAAAGAAATAGCAGATTCCATAGCCTGTTTTACGATTTGTTTTGCTTGTTCTTTTTCTTCTTCTGGTGCTTCTAACATCATTTCATCATGTACCTGTAAAACTATTTTTGTTTGTAAATTTTGTCTTTGTAATTCCTCATAAACTTTTATCATTGCAATTTTCATAATATCTGCAGCTGTTCCTTGAATTGGAGTATTCATTGCAGCTCTTGCTCCAAATTGCCTTACCATATAATTACTAGATTTTAATTCCGGAATATATCTTCTGCGATGAAATAAAGTTTCCACATATCCTTGCTCTTTTGCCTTTTCTGTAATATTTTCCATAAAAGCCTTAATTCCTGCATATTGTTCTAGATACTCATCAATGTATTGTTTTGCTTTTTTTCTGGAAATTCCTAATTGTTCTCCTAAACCAAAATCACTAATACCATATACAATTCCAAAATTAACTGCTTTGGCATCACTTCTTTGTTCTTTTGTCACTTCATCTATTGGTGTTTTAAAAACTTTAGATGCTGCTTGTTTATGAATATCTTCTCCTTCTTGAAATGCTTGTATCATGTGTTCGTCTTCTGAGATGTGAGCTAATACTCTTAGTTCTATTTGAGAATAATCTGCATCAATATATACTTTTCCAGATTGTGGTTTAAAAATTTTTCTCACTCTTTTTCCTAATTCAAATCTAGTTGGAATATTTTGCAAGTTGGGTTCTGTTGAACTGATTCTGCCAGTAGCTGTTATAGTTTGATGGAAAAAAGAATGAATTCTTTTTGTCTTTGGATTAATATATGGTTTTAATCCTTCTACATAAGTAGAATTTAATTTCATTAATTGTCTGTATTCCAATATTTTTCCTATAATGGGGTCTTCTCTTCTTAATTTTTCCAATACATCTACATCTGTGGAATATCCATTTTTTGTTTTTTTAATAACAGGTAATTTCATTTTTTCGAATAATATTTCTCCTAATTGTTTCGTAGAATTAATATTAAATTCTTCTCCTGCCATTTCGTAAATAGTTTTTGTTAATAGCTCTAATCGTTCTGTTAATTCCTTTCCGAAAGCTTCTAATTCATCTTTATCTACATACATTCCATTCCATTGCATATTAGATAATACTTCTACTGTTGGCATATCGATTTCTTGAAACAATTTAATAGCATTTATTTTTTCTAGCTCTTTTTTTGTCTTTTCTTGTAATTGATAAATTGTATAAACATATAAAGTATCTTTATTTTTATTTTCTTTTTGTTTATCTAATTCTTGTGGTGTAGGACTAAAAAGAGTCATTTGTTTTTGTTCTTCTTTTTCTTCTCCTATCATTTCTTGCAAATCTGTTTCTAAATATTGCATTGCTAGATTTTCTATTTCCAATTTATTATTAGTTGGATTTAAAATATATGCAGCAATAGAAACATCATAAGCAATTCCTGCCAAATTAATATCTATTTGTTTTAATAGTATATATGCTTTTGTTAAATTAATTCCTATTTTCTGAATTTCTTTATCTTCTAAAACTTTTTTAAACTCTTGAATTTCATTTTCTTCTTGTAAAGGAAAATAATAAGCCTTTTGTGTACTTGCTTGAAAAATACTAATTGCTACTATTTTTTCCTTTATAATCTTTTCTTCTTGTAAATCTTTTTCTGTTCTAAAATAAAATATCATCTGTTTTTCTTGTTGCAATATTTCAATCATTTTTGAAACACTAATTTCTTCTACCTGCCATTGTTGATTTTCTACAGATTTGCCTTTTGCAAGATTTTCTCCTCTTAGAGAAAATCTATCAATATAACGGTTAAAATTCAATTCTTTAAATAATTCTAAAACTTTTGGTTTATCCCATTCTTCTACTTTAAAATTTTCTAAAGTATCTTCTATTGGTACTTCTAAGTTAATCGTTCCTAATGTTTTAGAAAGAAAAGCTAATTCTTTATTATCTTGAATTTTCTCTCTTTGTTTTCCCTTTAACTCATCTTCTCCTGCCTCTAATTTTTGATAAAGATTTTCAATCGAACCATATTTTTGAATTAAACTAAGTGCTGTTTTTTCTCCAATTCCTGGTACTCCTGGAATATTATCAGATGTATCTCCTTGTAATCCTTTTACTTCAATTAATTGTTTAGGCTCTATTCCATAGTTTTCTATAATTTTTTCCCTATTATATTCTTCTGTTTCTGTTTTTCCACCTTTTGTCCTAGGAATACGAATTGTAACATGGTCTGTTGCTAATTGAAAAGTATCTCTATCTCCAGAAAGAATTGTAACTTCCCAACCTTGTTTTTCTCCATAACGAGATAAGGTTCCTAAAACATCATCTGCTTCATATCCTTCTTTTTCAATAATATCAATACGCATTGCATGCAATATTTCCTTTATAATTGGCATTTGCATTGCGAGTTCTTCTGGCATTCCTTTACGTGTTGCTTTATATCCTTCATATAATTTATGTCTTGCTGTTGGAGCTTTTAAATCAAAAGCTACTGCCATATAATCTGGTTGTACATCTTCTAATAATTTAAATAAAATTGCCAAAAAACCATATACTGCATTTGTATAAGTACCATCTTTTGTCATTAACATTTTACTCCCCATAATCCCATAAAATGCTCTATTCATAATACTATTTCCATCTATTAATACAAACTTCTTCAAGACTTCTCCTCCTCTTATTTTACTTGATAAGTTTTATAAATAGTTAAATTATCAAAACTTTCTATTTCTTGAAATTCTACATCTATATCATAATGTTCTTTGATTGCTATTGCAATATTTTCTTTGTAATTTTGATATCTTCTTCCAGACCAATAAACATCTCCATCGATTAAATATACATTTTCTTTTAGTAAATCTAGGAAATTGCCATCTAGCTGATATCTCTTTTTGAAATCTTCATAATTTTGTGTATACATATCCCATCCGTCCTAAAACTCTTAAATTAGAAAAAGCTCCCTTTGGTGGCATTTGTTCTACTGAATAAGCCAAATATCTATCTTGCAAAGACGGTACTGTATATAAATATACATTTTCCTTGTGTGAATTTGTTTTGCTAATTAAATCTCTATAATTTTGATATCCATCTAATTGATATCCATAATCATAACTATTTCCAACAAAAATACATATCATACATATCATAAAACATAATATTGCACTATTCCTGATATCATCTTTTCTCTCTTCTGTTTCTTTAAAATTCATAAAATAAATAAGTAGCACTGTCCCTATTACATATTCTGGTATCACAACTCTTAACATACTTCTTCCCATCATAATAAATAAAATATGAATAGCAATTGTTGTAACAAAAATCAGAATACTAAGCATCGTTTTATCTTTTTGAAATAGACATATTACAAACAAAATAAGAAAAAATAGAAATAGATAAACAATAGAACCTGTTATTTCTGAAGTAAAACTTTCTTCTATTTGTTTGATATTCATATTAAGATAATTAGAGCCATTTTTTTGAATTTGATTATCTAATATTTTCTGCAAATTTTCCCCTGAAAAAATATTTTCATCCCCAAAATTGAAAGTATAAAACAAATAATGGTCATTGGAGGACCAACCTATTTGGTCAAATGTTTCTTTATTTTCTTCATAATCCACATAAATAGCATCATGTAAAGTTGTTCTAATTGAATTATACTGAGAATATTCTTTATATACATCAGATTGATACATCATACTATTTGAAACATATACTATAATAGTAATAATAAGATATATCAAATCATATTGCAATATTTTAATGATTTTATCTTTTTTCACTGTTTTTTCAAGTTTGTTATCTAATAATACAATAACAAAATATAAAGCAAAAAATGGAACAATAATAAACAAAGATTGCATTCTTAGCATAATCCCTAGAGTAAATAAAATGAAACTTGGTATGAGTGTTTTTATTTTAGTTTTATCTCTTTGTTCTAATTTATCTATCAAAATTACAAGAGATGTTAGTATCAATAAAGCTGCTACTGATGTATATTGTATTAATAATAAAAATACTGTATAAAAAATGGCTACCCATATGGCATATAATATAATTGCAATTCCACTTTGATGTTTTTTCAATATAATATTTCCGATTATTGTAAAACAAATAAATTGCATACTTAATAAAAATATGCTATGCCAATTAATCATTGGTAATATTCTAAAAAAGAAACTAATGAAAAGGCAAAGTAATGGATGTATATATACTCCATGTATGTTGTAGGTACCATCTAGTCCAGAATATAAATTGTAAATAATAAAATCGTCTACTTGCTCATATTTAATATCAAATAAAATATTTACTATTACAAAAACAAATAAATTAATTAGGATAACTATCCACAAATTTTTATTCTTTAATTTTTCCATTTTATCTCCTATCAAATTCTTGAAACCTTTTTCATCTTTAAACTACAAGCCAAATTCTTTCATAAATCCAATAACATCGCCATTTACTTTTTGAATTCTACTATCATTCATTAATTCTTCATAAGTATACCATTTATACAAAATACCGTCTATTTCAAAATCATCTAAATTTAATCTTGTATTTAGATGGATATCATAAAAATAATGTACATATTCTTTTTCTTTTTTTGCACTTTCTGAAAATTTTCTATGCCTTTTATATCCAACACATCTTGCTTCTATTAAATTTTTATCTATTTTTAACTTATTTTGTATTTTCTCCTTTATGGCTTATCTTATGCTTTTGTCACATTATTTATTTCAAATCTTCTGTTTTATATATGCTATATCCTTCATAGTTATAACTTGCATCTATACCTTTCATATAAACTTCCCTATCGTTAACTTTATCTGTTAATGCTTTATTTAATAAGAGTTTAATTTCCGTATTCCTTATAGGGCTTCTTTCCATTGCTAATAGATAATCTTCTTTATTAACTTTACTCCAATCTACTACTTTTCCTATTTCTTTTTTTAAAATCATGTCTAGCCATATTCTCGTACTTCTACCATTTCCTTCTCTAAACGGATGTGCTATATTCATTTCAATATATTTATCAATAATTTCTTCAAAACTTGTTCGTGGCATTTTGTCTATTTGTTGCAATGCTTCTTTTAAGTACATTGCCGATGCAAATCTAAAATTACTTTTTGAAATGTTTTCTGTTCTAATTTTTCCTGCAAAGTCATATATATCTTCAAATAGAGCTTTATGAATTTCTGATAATCCTTTAAATGTTCCTACTTCAAATGAATTTAATTCTCCTTTTTCAAATAATTGCTTTGCTTTTAATTTTGTTATTTTTTCCTCTACTTTAGCAAGTTTTATTGAATCGGTTATTCCTAATTTATTTTTTAATACCATAATTGTATTATCCTTTCTTGATTTTATTTTGCTTTTATTAGGTGCATTCACACCAAATTTTTACCACCTGAGGCAGTTAGTAAGGATTCCTTACTAACTGAATTTTCTTGTAATTCTCCTTCTTCAAATATGTTTTTTATATGCATAGTTATATTATTTCGGGTTGTATCAAATTTAAATTAACCAAATTTGTTAAATTCCTTTACTGTCATTTTATTAACATCTTTTCAAGGATGATTATCATTTTTAATATCACCCATTTTCTTATCCTTTTCAATTTTCTTTTTATACCTATCTTCCTCAGAAAATATACACCCACAATATTTTTGCATATACAATCCTAATTCCCTAGCTTTTGCTTGGCCTTCTCTAAAGCCAACTCTAAAATCTCTATACACAAAATTCAATCCATACTTTTTAGCCATTTGTTCTCCCAGTAGTTTAAGAGCTTCATGGTTTTGATAAGGACTAATTAGCAATGTTGTAGAAAAGCTATCATATCCGTGTTCTTTTGCATATTTGGCAGTTTGTTCTAATCTAACAGGATAACAATATTGTTGGCATCTATTTTCCAAATCACCTATGACATTTTTACAAAATTCTCTTAATCCATAATCTTCTTCAAAAATCGCTTCTACTTGTATAGATTTTGTATATTCTTTTAAGGTATCTCTCCTAGCCTTATATTCCATATAAGGATGAATATTAGGATTAAACCAATAAACAGTTGGTTCTAACCCTTCTTCTCTTAAAGTGTCTATACAATAAACACTACATGGTGCACAACAAGTATGTAATAACAATTTCATTATGTTTCCTCCATTTCAAAATCTGGTATATTATACCCTAAATGTTTATATGCTGGTGGTAGAACTTGTCTTCCTCTTAATGTTCTTGCAATAAATCCAATTTGTATTAAGTATGGTTCATAAACATCTTCAATTGTGTCCACTTCTTCTCCAATTGTTGCAGATAATGCTTCTATTCCAACTGGTCTTCCTGCATATTGCACAATCATAGTTTCTAACAATTTCCTGTCTATTTCATCTAATCCTAATTCATCTATCTCTAATTTATTTAAAGCATGTTTTGCAATTTTTAATGTAATATTTCCATCACCTAATACAATGGCATAATCTCTTACTCTTTTTAAAAGTCTATTTCCTATTCTTGGTGTTCCTCTTGACCTTCTTGCAATTTCTTTTGCCGCTTCTTCTTCTATTTCTACTCCCAAAATACGGCTAGACCTTTTAATAATTGTTGTTAAATCTTCGATTGTATATAATTCCAATCTACTAACAATCCCAAATCTATCACGAAGTGGTGTTGTTAAAGAACCTGCCTTTGTTGTCGCCCCTATTAAAGTGAATTTTGGCAAATCCAACCTAATAGACCTAGCACTTGGTCCTTTTCCTATAATAATATCTAATGTATAATCTTCTAAGGCTGGATACAATATCTCTTCTACACTTTTGCTTAATCTATGAATTTCATCAATAAATAAAACATCAAATTCAGAAAGATTGGTTAATAAAGCTGCTAAATCTCCTGGTTTTTCTATCGCAGGACCTGATGTGATTTTAATATTAGAATTCATTTCATTAGAAATAATATTAGACAATGTTGTTTTTCCAAGTCCTGGTGGTCCATATAGTAAAACATGGTCTAATGGCTCCCCTCTTTTTTTGGCAGCTTCTATATATACTTTCATATTTTCTTTTACTTTATCTTGTCCAATATATTCATCTAATGTTTTTGGTCTTAAAGAATTTTCTAATCTTTCCTCACTAGCATCTTCTAATTCTGGATTAATAATTCTTTCTTCTTCCATTTAAGACATCCTTTCTTTTTATTGCAATACTATCTTTTGCCTAACATTTTTAATATTTTATATCTGATAGAAAATATTATTTTTGCTATAAATGGCAAATTTAAAATTACAAAATTTTCTATAAAATATAAAAATGTTTCTTCTTTATATAACTCGTAAAATATTTTCCACCCTTTAAAATTAAATGTTTTTATCTTTTGCAGTCTTTGATAATATGCTAAAGCCTCTTTATTCTGTTTTTTCAAAAAATCCGGAAATTGTTGTTCATTTTCTACATAGGTTGTAAATATTCCTAATTTAACTTCTATAAATAAATTTCTTACTTGTTCTAGTTTTTTAAATTTATAAGATTCTTTTCCTGTCCCTACTTGATTATCCCCATGTTGTCTATATTGGATATAAGGTTCTTTTTGATATCCTACCTTACCATTAATAGCAACAATTAAAGCAATCCAATAGTCATGTATCATATATTTAGAAGATTTTGGTAATGGCAATATTTTATCTAAATATTTTTTCTTAGATAAAATCGTACATCCTGTCACACAATTATATAAATATTGCAATTTATAACTTCCTATACATCTATCTATTTTTCTATCTATTTTCATATATTTATCAAATGATTTATATATGGTATTTAAATTTTCATCTACTACTTCTAAATCACCAAATACCAAATCTAACTCTTCGTTTTTCAATTTTTCTACTGATTTTTCAATTTTTTCTTTTTTCCAAACATCATCTTGGTCAGAAAGCATATATAAATCATTTTCTACTTTTTCTAATAAAAACTCAAAATTTCTAACATATCCTAAATTTTTTTCTTGATAAAATATTTTTATTCTATCATCTTTTTCATATTGTTTTAATATTTCTCTTGTTTTATCTGTTGAACAATCATCTGAAATAATTAATTGTATATTTTGATAAGTCTGATTTAAGATACTATCTATTTGTTCTTTTAAGTATTTTTCTCCATTATATGTTGCCATTAATACATCTATTTTTTCTTGCATTTTAATTTTTCACCATCCACTATTATTTAAAACTGAAAATAATCTATTATTGCATCCACAATTTTTTTGCTTGCAAAACCATCTCCATAAGGATTGGTTGCTTTTGCCATTTTATTATATTCCTCTTTATTATCTAATAACAACTTTGTTTGCTTATATATTTCTTCTTCGTCGGTTCCCACTAACTTCAAAGTTCCTTTTTGTACTCCTTCTGGTCTTTCTGTGGTATCTCTTAAAACCAACACTGGTTTTCCTAAAGAAGGAGCTTCTTCTTGAATACCACCACTATCTGTTAATATTAAATAGCTTTTATTCATAAGATTATGAAAATCTATTACATCTAATGGCTCTATTAATTTAATTCTAGGATTTCCTGCTAAAATTCTATTTACAATCTCTCTTACTTTTGGATTTTTATGAACTGGATATATTACTTTTACATCTTCATATTCCTCTGCAATCTTCTTAACTGCCTTAAATATATTTTCCATTGGTGTTCCTATATTTTCTCTTCTATGAGATGTTAATAATATAATCCTTTCATTTTTATTAAAATCATCTATTTTAGAATTTTTGTAATCTTCTTTGATAGTCAATTTTAAAGCATCGATTGCTGTATTTCCAGTCACATATATATTTTTTTTCTTAGCTTCTCTTAATAAATTTTGTCTACTTTCTTCTGTTGGTGCAAAATGCATATCTGCTAATACACTAACCATTTGTCTATTCATTTCTTCTGGATAAGGAGAAAATTTGTTATAAGTACGAAGTCCTGCTTCCAAATGTCCTATTGTAGTACCATTATAAAATGCAGCTAATGCTCCTGCAAATGTTGTAGTCGTATCTCCATGTACTAACACCATATCTGGCTTTACCTCTTTGATAATCTTTTCCAAACCAACTAAAGCCCTAGTTGTAATTTCAGCTAAAGTTTGTCCTTGTTGCATAATATTTAAGTCATAATCTGCTTTAATATCAAACTCTTGTAATATCTGGTCTAACATCTCGCGATGCTGTGCTGTTACACAAACAATAGGCCTTGTTTCCTTTCTTGCCTCTAATTCTTTTATTACAGGTACTACTTTTATTGCCTCTGGTCTTGTACCAAATACTACCATCACATTTATCATTTATTTTCTTCCCTTCTCTTTTTCTTTTTTTACTTCTTTTTTTAATTTAAAAATATATTTGATATTTCCCTCATAAAATCTTTTCCATCTTGCTGGACTAAATGCAATTCTATATAACCACTCTAAATTCAATTTAATAAATATTTTAGGAGCGCGTTTTACACTATTACTTATTACATCAAAACTACCTCCAACTCCTATTAATATCCCTTTATTAAATTTTTCTAGATTTTTATATATTAATTTTTCTTGTAAAGGTACACCTAATGCTATTAATATAACATCTGCATTAGTTTTAGCTATTTCTTCCATTACCTTTTGTTTGTCTTTTACATAACCATTTTCTGCGCCTAAAAGTCTAATATTGGGATATTCTTGTTTAAATTTGTCTTTCATTTTTTCTATTACTTCTGGCTTTGCTCCAAATAAATACATGCTCTTGTTATTTTCGTTGCAATATTTTATCAATTCTTGGGATAATTCTACTCCTGTAATTCTTTCTGGGATTTCTATACCAAATAATTTTGCACCTTTTACAACACCAATTCCATCAGCTACTATCTCGACATCTTGTTCTTTTAAAATATTATTAAATTCTTTATCTTGTTCACCTATCATTAATATTTCTGGATTAGCTGTAACAATAAATGTTCTTTTTTCCTGTTCTATTCTTTTTTTTAAATGTTCGAAATATTCTTTTTTGCTTTTTCTATATATTTTTTCCATATATATTTTCATCTATTTTCTCCCAAACTCATTTTATATTGTTATTATACCTTTTATTTGTTGTTCTGTCTAGTTTTATTTATATATTTCCTTTATCGCAAAAGAGGTGGAAAATTTCCACCTCTTTGCTTCGAATTTAAAAAATTTTTAACAATCTAAAACTTAAATGCCTCATGAAAATAAAATACCGCTCCTCTGTTTCCACTTTTGTTACACATTCCCACGTGTTGATTTTACTTGCTATTTGTGTTTTTCCTTTTATATGGGAATTAGTAACAGAAGTTATTTTACTTGAAAAGCCTCTTTTTAAGCAACCTCTTCTGAACGATTTTAAAGAAGAATATTTTTTCTTCTTTCCTTGTTTTACAATCTGCCTCGGTGGCATGCCACCTGCAACATACGGCTTAAATTGCAAGAATAAGTACCGCTCATCAAGCCAAGCCTTTTCAAGGCTTAAGCATTCTTTTCTTGCTTGTTTCAAGATTTCATTCACTTCGTTTTCATTGTTGCCATTACTTAAATAAATCCGTTCAACCCTTTCCATATTTAACTCCTTTTAATCAAAAATTAGTTAATAGTTACAGTTTATGTTTTCTATTGTATCATATTTCATATATAAAATCAATTGTAATAATTGTTTTTATAAATTTATCCAAAAATTCCTCTTTTTTTAATAGGTGGTTGTTCATTCATTGTTTTAGCAAGTTGTGTTAACAAATCTCTTTGCTCTTTTGTTAATCTTTTTGGAGTTTGCACGACTACTGTAAACACAAAATCCCCTACACTTGATGAATTTACAGATTTAAATCCTTTGTTACGAATTACAAATCTTGTTCCAGTTTGTGTTCCATCTGGTATTTTATAGATTTCTTTACTTCCATCTACCATTGGTATTTTTAGTTCTCCCCCCAAAGTTGCTTGTGTAATTGTAATTGGAATATCACATAAAACATTATTTCCACTTCTAGTGTAAATACTATGTTTTTTTATTCTTACTGTTATATATAAATCTCCTTTAGGTCCTCCTTTTTCTCCAGGATCACCTTCTCCTCTTAATACTACAGTTTGATTATCATCAATTCCTGCTGGAATTTTCACTCTTATTCTTGGTTGCTTTCTAACAGTACCTTTTCCTCGACAAGTTTCACATGGTGTTTCTATTACTTCTCCTGTACCATGGCAGTTTGAACAAGTTCTTCTTGTTTGCATTTGTCCTAATATCGTATTTTGTACTTGTGTTACTTGCCCTGTTCCATGACATATAGAACATTTCTTTACACTTGTACCAGGCTTTGCACCTGTTCCATGACAAGTATCACATACATCATTTCTTGTAATAGTAATTTCCTTTTCTACTCCTAAAAAAGATTCTTCAAATGTAATATCCATTCGCAAATTTAAATCTGCACCTTTTTGAGGGCCAGTTTGTCTTCTGCTAGATGTTCTTCCTCCAAAACCTCCTCCAAAGAAAGATGAAAAAATATCTCCTAAATCTCCAAAGTCACCAAAATCAGAAGTAGAATAAGAATAATAACCTCCTTGTCCTCCAAAAGGACCTCCTGCTCCTCCAAAGCCTTGTGGACCATCTGCACCAAATTGGTCATACATTCTTCTTTTTTGGCTATCAGATAAGGTTTCATAAGCCTCATTTACTTCTTTGAATTTTGCTTCTGCTTCTTCTTTATTATCAGGGTTTGCATCTGGATGATATTTTTTTGCTAGTCTTCGATAAGCCTTTTTTAATTCCTCATCAGTTGCATTTCTATTAACTCCTAATACCTCATAATAATCTCTTTTTCCTGCCATGCTTTTAACCTTCTCCTCTTTCTAAATTTTCTCTTTGCATTATTTCTCGTTCTCTCGCCAAGTCATGATGTTGACATCCTTCCTCTAGACACTAAACAGAAACCTCTCCAATCGGATAAAAAAGGAAATTTGAGACTACTCTCAAAATCCCTTTTATCATTTTACTTGTTGTCATCTTCTACTTTATAATCTGCATCATAAACATTACCATTATTTGCTTGTTCATTACCAGCTGTGCCTGCATCTCCTGTTGTAGCATTTGGGTCAGCTCCTTGTGCTCCATTTGGATTTGCATTTTTATATAATTGTTCACTCATTTCATAAAATACTTTTGTCAATTTTTCTGTAGCTTCTTTAATTTTATCTGTGTTTCCACCTTCTAAAGCCTTTTTCGTATTTTCGATTTCAGTTTCTACCTTAGCTTTTTCCTCTCCACTAATTTTATCACCTAAATCATTTAATGTTTTTTCACTATTATAAATTAAACTTTCTGCATTATTTTTAACTTCAATTTCTTCTTTTTTCTTTCTATCTTCTTCTGCATGTGCTTCTGCATCTTTAACAGCTTTATCAATATCTTCATCTGTTAAGTTAGTAGATGCTGTAATAGAAACATCTTGGCTATTTCCTGTTGCCATATCTTTCGCAGATACGTGAACAATACCATTTGCATCAATGTCAAAAGTAACTTCGATTTGTGGTACACCTCTAGGAGCTGCTGGAATTCCTGTTAATTGGAATCTTCCTAATGTTTTGTTATATGCTGCCATTTCTCTTTCTCCTTGAAGTACATGTACTTCTACTGAAGTTTGACCATCTGCTGCAGTTGAGAATATTTGTGATTTTTTAGTTGGTATTGTTGTATTTCTTTCTATTAATTTTGTAAATACTCCACCATAAGTTTCAATTCCTAATGATAATGGTGTTACATCTAATAATACTAAATCTTTTACATCTCCTGATAAAACACCACCTTGAATAGCTGCACCAATAGCAACACATTCATCTGGGTTAATTCCTTTATCAGCATCTTTTCCTGTAATTCTTTTTACAGCTTCTTGTACAGCTGGAACTCTAGTAGAACCACCTACTAATAATACTTTATGAATATCAGATGGTGTTAATCCTGCATCTTTTAATGCTTGATTTACTGGTCCTGCAGTTGCTTCAACTAAGTCATGAATTAATTCTTCAAATTTTGCTCTTGTTAATGTAATATCTAAATGTTTTGGTCCTGTACTATCTGCTGTAATAAATGGTAAGTTAATTTGTGTTTGTTGTACACCAGAAAGTTCAATTTTAGCTTTTTCTGCTGCTTCTTTTAAACGTTGCATTGCCATTTTATCTGATTTTAAATCAATACCACTTGATTTTTTAAATTCACTTACTAAATAATCAATAATAGCATTATCAAAATCATCTCCACCAAGATGTGTATTACCACTTGTTGCTAAAACTTCAAATACTCCGTCACCAATATCTAGGATAGATACATCAAATGTTCCTCCACCTAAATCATAAATTAATATTTTTTGGTCTTGTTCTTTATCCATTCCATAAGCAAGTGCTGCTGCTGTTGGTTCATTAATAATTCTTAATACTTCTAATCCGGCAATTTTTCCTGCATCTTTTGTTGCTTGTCTTTGACTATCACTAAAATATGCTGGAACTGTAATAACAGCTTGTGTTACTTTTTGTCCTAAATAATTTTCTGCATCTGCTTTTAATTTTTGTAAAATCATTGCTGAAATTTCTTGTGGTGAAAATTTGTCACCTTCTATATCTACTTTATCATTTGTTCCCATTTTTCTTTTAATAGAAATAACTGTATTTTCTGGATTTGTAACAGCTTGACGTTTTGCAATTTGTCCAATTAATCTTTCTCCATTTTTAGAAAAAGCTACAACAGATGGTGTTGTTCTATTTCCTTCTGCATTTGGTATTACAACTGGTTCTCCCCCTTCCATAACTGCTACACATGAATTTGTTGTTCCTAAGTCAATTCCTATAATTTTCCCCATTTTTTATTCCTCCTTTTATTCTAATAGTGTGGGACACTAATTTTATTTATATTTTAAAATTTAATAACTTTTTTAATTGGCAACTACTACCATAGAATGCCTAATGATTTTACTTCCTATTTTATATCCTTTTCTATATTCTTGTACAATTTCTTTTTCCCCTTTTGTTTCATCTTGAACACTACTTACTGCTTCGTGTAAACTAGGGTCAAATGTTTCACCTACTGTTTTTATTTCTTCTACACCTTTAGAAATTAATACATCTTTTAATTGTTTTAATACTAATTCTATTCCTTTTTTATAATCTTCGTCTTTTGTTTCTATTTTTACTGCATTTTCTAAGTTATCTACTACTGGTAAAATTACTTCAATAACATCTGAAAGAATAGAATTATATAATCCTTCTCTTTCTTTTCCACTTCTTTTTTTGAAATTTTCGAATTCTGCTAATATTCTTTTATATCTATCATCTAATTCGTCATATTCTTGCTTTGGCACTACCTCTTCACATTTTTTTTCTGTTGCTTCTTGTTTCTCATTTTTTTCTAATTCTTCTTGCTTTTTTTCTGCCATTTTACTTTTCATCCTTTCTCTATTTCATTCAATTTTTTATTAATATATTTCATTACTGAAATAACTTTAGAATAATCCATTCTTTTTGGTCCAATAATACCTATTGTTCCTAAATCTTTTCCATTTACTTTATGTTTGAAAGTAACAACACTAAAATCTTTTAGTTCTTCTTTTTCGTTTTCTTCTCCAATATAAACATTAATATCTTCTGCAAAACCTGAATTTAACATATCTGCCATCACATCTTTGGTATCCAATATATTAACAAAATTTTTGGCTACTTCTAAACTATTAAATTCTGGTAAATCAAAAGCTTTATTAGCACCTTCTAAATATATTTTTTCATCTTCTTTAAGTACCTTTTTAATTTGTTCTATGACTGGTTTTATAACATTTACACTATATGTCATTTCATCATATAGATATTCTTCTAATGGTCTATCAATTGTTTCTATTGGCTGTCCCTTTAGTTTATTATTAAACATATAATTCATGGTTTCTATTTGTTTTTCTGTTACATCTTCATCAAATTTAATAATTGTCTCTTTTACTAATCCTGTATCTGTTAAAATAACTGCTAACATCATTCTAGAACCTAACAATACAAATTTAATTTCTTGAATGAGTTGGCTTGTTGTTTTAGGCCCTATAGAAACTGTTGTATAATGTGTTACTTCTGAAATAGTATTGGCTGCAATCTTGGTTAAATCTTCTATTTCATTTACTTTAGTTTCTAACTTTGAACTAATATATTTTATTTCTTCTAAACTAATGTCATCATCTTTTAGTAGTTCGTCAACATAGTAACGATATCCTTTTTCTGAAGGAATTCTTCCACTAGATGTATGTGTTTTATCCAAATACCCTGCCTTTTCTAAGTCTGCCATTTCATTTCTAATAGTTGCACTACTACAATCTAATCCATGATTACTTGTTAAAGCATTAGAACTAACTGGTTCTGCTGTATTTACATATTCCTCTACAATTGCTTGCAATACTTTTTTCTTTCGCTCATCTAACAAATTTATCACCTCTTTTAGCACTCTTTATATTAGATTGCTAACTCACTATATACTATACCCATTTTTAGCACTTGTCAATACATTTTGCTAAAATCTTTTGTGAATTTTTTGTGAACAAAAAAAGCATATATACCACATATATGCCTTTTCATTCTTTTACAAAAAAATAAATTAAAGACTAAAGCCAGAAAATGTATACATTGATACTAGTATAACATCCACAGCTCCCACACAAAGTCCTACTATTCCCATCCATTTATTATTTTCTTCTTTTGCATTAAACTTTACAATACCAATAATTCCTGTAATCACAGCAACAGTTCCACAAGGTATACCCATAATCAAAAGACCTACCATAGAAAAAATAAAACTAATTAAACACAATGTATTATTTCTTAAACCTTTTTTTTCTTCACTTACTACTTCTGCAATATGAATTGTTTCTTTTGTTCCTTCTTGTGCTTTAGGTTCTTCTTTTTCAATAGTTTCATCATTTTTTACTTGTTCTTTTTCTAATTCTTCCTTATTTTCTTCCATACTCCCACTCTCCTTTTATTAATTTAACCTAACTGTATCATTTTCCTTTTTTATTGTCAACTAATTATAATAAATATCATAATTCCAATAGATTGAATAATAAATAAATTTAGAATATTAGAAGTCAGTAAATTATTCGTTGCTTCTACTACCCCTAAAATATCATCCTCTTTTTGTGCTTTATAATGTTTTTGTGCTTCAAAAAAGGTAATTAATTCTGGTACACTTGTAATAATTCCTAATAAAATTCCAATTATAAATTGCGGAGTTCCAAATCCATCACATAAATTTTCTAATGTTTTTCCCAATATATCTCCTATTATAAATAATAATATTCCTGTTATAATTAAATATAGCACATATTTTATTGTTTTCTTTCCTTTTTCTTTTTTCTCCTCTTCTTCTATTTGTTTTTCTAATGCTTTTTCTTGTTCTTTCAAATACAGTTTATGTGCATGATGGTTAAAAGAACGAAATAAAAAATATAAAATTACAAAAATAGGAACTACTACAATATTTATTTCCCAATCTAATAAGATAAATACAATTGGTATTACAATTGTAATTCCCACCAACAATAAATCTATTTTTATAGCTTTATTTTGAAAGCTTTTCTGATTTTTATTTCCATAGATAGATGCCATATACTGTATGAAATTAATAACATTAGAGCTTAAAATATTAACTAGGCTAGCTCCTATCAATCCATTAAAACTAGAAACAGTTACAGTTAATAATTCTGGCACAGAAGTAGCTAACCCTGCCACATTTCCTACTGTTTTAGGTTTCAAGTTCAAATTTTCTGCTAGTTTTCGTAAAGTCGTAACTAAAATATATTTAGAAATGACAACAATTAATCCAGAATACACTAAAAATTTTATTACTTCCACTATCATCTTTTATGATTCCTCCAAGCAATTTCATTAGAATAAGATTTTTTACATTCACAATTGATATATTAATATATCTATAGAACAGGCTTTTCTAATATGATATAAAACAGCTGTGAATTATAACAAATTTTAATATATTACTATTTTTATTTTACCCAATTTATTGCCATTTATTAGAAAATATTGTATAATAGCCCTATATTAAAATATTAAAGGAGATGTAGAAACATGGATACTGTAAAAATTGGAAAAGTTTATCGTCATTTCAAAGGTAACTATTGTTTTGTAGAAAATATAGCTTATGACTCGGAAACAAAAGAAAGAATGGTAGTATATAAGCCCCTTTATCCAAGAGAAGATAATAGATATATTTGGGTAAGACCAGAAAAGATGTTTTTAGAAGAAATTCCTAATCGTCCAGATAATATAACTGGACAAAAAGTAAGATTCGAATTAGTAGACAGTATAGACAAAAATTATTTAAAATAATATTCCTTACTATATGAAAATTCATGGAGGTATAAAATGATAGATATTAAATTTTTAAGAGAAAACCCTGAAATAGTAAAAGAAAACATAAAAAGAAAATTTCAAGACCATAAATTAATTTTAGTAGATGAAATCATAAGTCTTGACCAAAAAAACAGAGAAGCCAAATTAAATGGAGATAATTTAAGAGCTCAAAGAAAAACATTAAGTAGTCAAATCGGTAACTTAATGCAATCAGGAAAAAAAGAAGAAGCAGAAAATATCAAAAAACAAGTACAAAAAATTAATGAAGAGTTATCCAAAAATGAAGCTCTTGAAATACAATATGCTGAAGAAATCAAAACAAGAATGATGAAAATACCAAATATCATGCATGAATCTGTACCTATTGGAAAAGATGACAGTGAAAATGTAGAAAATGAAAAATTTGGAGAACCTGTTGTTCCTGACTATGAAATTCCTTTCCATGGTGAAATTTTAGAATCTCTAGGAGGATTAGATTTAGACAGTGCAAGACGTGTCAGCGGAAATGGTTTTTATTATCTAATGGGTGATGTAGCAAGATTACATTCTGCAGTTTTGACTTATGCTAGAGACTTTATGATTAATAAAGGATTTACTTATTGTATTCCCCCATTTATGATAAGAAGTGACGTTGTTACTGGTGTTATGAGTTTTGAAGAAATGGATGCCATGATGTATAAAATTGAAGGAGAAGACTTATATTTAATTGGTACAAGTGAACACTCTATGATTGGTAAATTCAAAGACCAAATTCTAAAAAAAGAAGAAATGCCATATACAATGACATCTTATTCTCCTTGTTTTAGAAAAGAAAAAGGCGCACATGGTATGGAAGAACGTGGAGTATATAGAATTCACCAATTTGAAAAACAAGAAATGATAGTGGTTTGCGAACCAGAAGATAGCTGGAATTGGTATGAAAAAATGTGGTCATACACAGTTGAATTTTTTAGAAGCATGAATATTCCTGTTAGGACTTTAGAATGTTGCAGTGGTGATTTAGCTGATTTAAAAGCAAAATCTTGTGATGTAGAAGCATGGAGCCCTAGACAACAAAAATATTTTGAAGTAGGAAGTTGTTCTAATTTAACAGATGCACAAGCAAGAAGGCTTGGAATTCGAATAAAAGGAGAAAACGGAAACTATTTTGCACATACTTTAAATAATACTGTTGTTGCTCCACCTCGTATGCTAATTTCCATTGTAGAAAATAATTATCAACCAGATGGTAGTGTTATTATTCCTGAAGTTCTAAGACCTTATATGGGTGGACTAGAAAAAATCGAACCAAAAAAATAATTATTTGTCACTTTTATTTCAACTAACCAGAAGGAGATTAAAAAATGTTAATTAAAAACCCTAAATTTGAAATATCAGCAGTAGGGCCAAAACAATACCCAAGCCAAGGATTACCTGAAATTGTATTGGTCGGAAAATCTAATGTTGGAAAATCTAGTTTTGTAAATACAATGATTCATCGAAAAAAATTAGCTAGAACCAGTAGCGAACCTGGTAAAACAAGACAAATTAACTTTTATAATATGGATGACCAATTCTATTTTGTAGACTTACCGGGATATGGTTACAGCAAAATGTCTAAAAAAGAACAAGAACAAGTTGGTAAATTTATAGAAAATTATTTATTTCATCGTGAAGAAATATCTCTTATTATCTTTTTAATAGATATTAGACATAGTCCCACTGCTAATGATAAACTAATGTATCAATATATTATTTCTTCTGGTTTACCTTGTTTAATATTAGCAAACAAAGCTGATAAAATAGCTATCACAAAAGTAGTTCCTACTGTAAAAAGTCTACAAAAACAATTAAATCCCATCGGTGATATTCCAACCCTACCTTTTTCTTCTGAACGAAAAATTTATGAAGATGAAGTTTGGAAAATAATTGAACAATATATTTAAATCTTTTTCTCTTCTATTTTACGACAAAGACAGGTGTTATTTCACACCTGCCTTTTTAGGTTTTTAAACAACTTTTTAAACTTCATTGAATAGCTTGGTAACATATAGTTTTGTTTATTTCTTGTGCTTTCACCATCTTTTTTTCACGACACTGCATCAACAAGTTTTGTAATTTTTTTGGTTCTCCTCTAAATTCCGCTAAAATTTTAGAAAAGGGAACTGGTCTATCTATTCTAAGCAAAAAATAATATAACCGGAAAATATCTTCCACCTTATATCTTCCATCTTGTTCTGTTTCCCTAATACAGCCTTCTTTTAATGCTAATTGTATTACCTCCACTATGTCGTTTGATTTTGTCGGTAACTTTTTTCTCAAATTTTCAACACTAAAAGCAGTCTTTGTAAAAATATATTCCACTACTTCATAATATTTCCAATTTGAAAAAAGCTCTTTGCATTGTTTAAATACAAAATTTTTTTGTTCTTCCTTTTCTTTCTGCTTTATAGAAGCTTCCAAACTATTCTTCAGCTCTTCCTTTTCTAATGGAGTAGAGGATTGTTTTTCTTCAGAATTTTCCTGATGTTCTTCAATCTGCTTCTGCTCTTCTGGGTTAGATTTTTCTACAAGTTCATACTTTCCTCTTTTTAACCTTTGAATAATTCCCTTTTCTAATAATCGCATACATGCTGAATTTACGGCACTTCTACTCAGTTGCATTTTTTCGACCAATTCAATCATTGTAACTGTTCCTTCAGATTTAAGAATCTCTATTATTTTGTTTTGTGTCATGGATTTTCTTCCGACAGAATGTCTTTCTTTTTCTTTCTGTTTAGAAAATGCTATATCCTTAGACTCTTTTTTAGAAACTTCTTTGTTGTTTTTTTCTTTTTCCTGTTGTAATTTAAACATTACCTCATTGTTCAAATCTTCTTTCAATAATTTAGAAAAAAACTTTACAGCTTCCTCTAACTCCATTTCTAGTGAAAAATCAGGAACTTCATGTCCTTTTTCTTCCATCATTTTGAACAATTTGAATATTGTCCGATATGTTTTTGGTGTTACTTTTACTAACATATTACCTCTCCTTTTAAATTTGAAACCTATCGTATAGTTACAGTTGCCTTAACCTCCTTTTTTTATTTTACCAGATACTCATCTGGCAAGTGCTAAACCTAGCATTTAAGCCCATTTTAACACAAAAGTTTACATATTGCAATCCATGATGAGAAAAAAATTACAAAATTAAATTTATGTTGACTTTTAATATATAATGCTATATAATAATGACAACTTTATAAACTAATAAGTCGATTGTATTGTCCAATCGCACTACAAAAAAATGGAGGTTTTTATGAAAACTACTTGTAATCACATCAATGAATGCAACTGCGAATGTCCTAGTTATATGGATTGTCCTTTAGACAAAGTTCCTGAATTAGGTGAAAAAAATCGTTCTGTTGCCAGAAACCGGCATCATGGAAAAGAAAAGGCTAAACAGAATTTGAAAAAATCTGCTACAATCTTAGATGCTAAAGCTAAAAAAATACCAGATACTGCATACGAACAAGTAGAAAGAATCGGCAGAAGAGCTGAGCAGGCTTCAAAAAAAGCAAGTAAACTACTGTAAGACCTCATAGAGGGAAGGCTATGCCTTCCCTCTTTCCATTTTCTTAGTTATTACTTTTAAAGCTTTTTCTCTTGGTAATACAACTACATGTCCACATTCTTGACATTTTAATTTAAAGTCTACTCCCACTCTTGTTATTTCCCATAATTTACTTCCACAAGGATGTTGTTTCTTTGTTCTCACAATATCTCCTACTTGATATTCCATTTGCAAAACCTCTTTATTTATCTAGATTTTCTAATGCATTTTTCAATCTTTTCTCTACACTATCTTTTCCTAAAACTTGCATTATTTCGTACATATCTGGTGTATTTGTTCTTCTTGTTAAAGCCACTCTAAGTACAGTACTAACATCACCCACATGTGCTTTATATTGTTCTGGATTTGCTTTAAACTCTTTTACTTCTCTTGCATATCCAAGTTCTTGTGCTAAATCCTTAATTTTATCAAACCAAGTTTGTTTATCATCACTTTCTTGATAATACTTTTCTAAATACAATGTTAAAATATTTTGAATATCTTGATTTTCATAAATAACTTGATATGGATAATCTTCTTTTTTACAATCATTTTGGAAATATTTTTCATCATACATATAAATAATATTTTCTTTCACATCAGACCATTTAGCAATATCTCTTCTTGGTTTTTTATTTCCTCTTTCAATTCCTAGTACTTTTAAAGCATACTCTTGATTCTTTAACATTTCCAATAATTCTTCATCATATTTTCCAGCCCATTGAAAAGCTTCTTCATATACTTTTTGTGCTGAAAAACTTGCAATCACATTTTTTCCAACATCTAATAATTTTATCATATCAAATAAAGCACCACTTACACTCATTTTATTTAATTGAAGTTCAAATTCTTCCATGCTTTTTTCTTTATTAGCTCTTCTCCAATTTTCGAAACTAGAATTAGCAATATTTAATAAATATTCTTTTACTGCTTCTGCTGGAATACCTTGTTCATCATAATAACTAACAGCTGCTTCTGCATCTTTTCTCTTACTCAATTTTCTTTTATTTCCATTATCATTTTTCATAATAGGAGCAATATGTGCATATTTTGGTGCTTTAAATCCTAATTCATGAAATAGTTGTAAATGTAATGGAACAGAAGATAACCATTCATCTCCACGAATAACATGTGTAGTTCTCATTAGATGGTCATCTATAGCATGTGCAAAATGGTAAGTTGGTAAACCATCTGCTTTAATAATTATAATATCTTGGTCATTTTCAGGGAAGTCTACATTTCCTTTAATAACATCATGATGTTTTATTTTTCTATCTTCTCTTCCTGGAGATTTAAAACGTATTACATAGCTCTCTCCAGATTTTATTTTTTCGATTGCTTCTACTACAGGAATATTTCTACATTTTGCCCATACACCATAATACCCTGGTCTAATTTTTGCTACTTCCTGTTTTGCCCTCATCTCTTCTCCCTCTTCTACCGTACAAAAACATGGATAAGCCTTTCCTTGTTCTATCAAATATTTTGCATAAGCTTGATAGATTTCTTTTCTTAAAGATTGTTTATATGGTCCATAATTTCCTTTTTCTTCTGTTTCTGAGAACATTCCTTCATCTGGTTCAATAGCAAAATCTTTTAAAGCATTAACAATACCTGCTACTCCATTTTCCACTTCTCTTTTTTGGTCTGTATCTTCTACTCTCAAAAAGAAAACACCATCTGTTTGAGAAGCTAACTTTCTAGCTATTAATGATTGGTATAAACCTCCTATATGAACAAATCCTGTAGGACTAGGTGCAAATCTAGTTACAATTGCACCTTCTTTTAAATTTCTTTCAGGATATTTTTCCTCATAATATGAAATTGGTTTACTATTTGGAAATATTAAATCCGCTAAATCTTTATAATCCATTTTTAAACTCATTCCTTTCAACTCTCTTTTTTTCTAAATGATATAGGTATTTTACTACATTATTTACTAAAAAGCAAGGTTTAAATATTAACAATTAGCTTAGCCACTTGCCATCCAAGAACTACGCAAAATATACTTAAGAATATCTCCATCAAATTAGATAGCTCTGGCAATAAAACAAAAACAGAACCTAAGGTAAATCCTATCATACTATAAAAAGTAGGTGCATAAAACTGATTTAATAACCATTTTGTTATTTTCATAAACAAAAAAGAACCTAATAAAAGTCCTATTGCTAATGGAATTAAAACCGGTAAATATAAATTAGAAATAGATTGTAAATAAACACTATACACTCCTAATAACATCAAAATAATCGTGCTACTAACTCCAGGAACAACCACACCAACTGACATGAAAAAACCAGAAGCCATAAGATAAATAAAATCTAAGTTTTCTATGGTATGTACGGGAAGTATTTTTTCTCCCAAAACAGATATTACTCCTATCAACAAAGCTATTACTAAAAATACTAAATTAGATTTCTTAAATTTTTCTTTTTGATTAACTTCTTTTATGAGAATTGGAACAGTACCTAATATCAATCCAATAAAAATAGAATTAGTATGAATAGGATAAGTCTGAAAAAAATATAACAGTAAATTACTAGAAAGAAGTATTCCTATTACCCCTCCTAACACAAAAGGCATTAAAAATTTCAAGTTTTTTTTCATATCTTTAAAAAAATTTAAAATAGCATCTAATAATTTTTCATAAATTCCGAATATAACACAAAGGACACCACTACTAATTCCAGGTAAAATAGCACCTGCACCAAGAGCTATTCCTTTTAAACAGTCTTTCATAAAATTCATTTTTTACACCTCAATTCATTTTATGAAACACTAATCAAAAAATACTAAACACAAATATTTAAATTTTTTTACTTATCCTTTTTTATAAGGTCAGGCACTTTTCTATTTTTTTCTCATATAATTTGTTGTAGAGAAAAATGGAGGTGCCTTATGTTATCAGCACTTGTTGGAATTAGTTTTTTAGAATTTTTAAAATCCGCTGTATTTGTTGTTGGATATATTTCACGGAAGTAACTTATTTCCTGAACCACTTACTTCCTCAGAAGAAAAAAATTATTTAGAACAAATGGCAAAAGGTGATGATGAAGCTAGAAATATCTTAATTGAAAGAAATCTAAGATTAGTAGCTCATATTGCTAAAAAATACAGTACTACAAATGTAGAACAAGATGATTTAATTTCTATTGGTACTATTGGTTTAATAAAAGGAATTAATAGTTTCAATATGGAAAAAGGCTCACGTTTATCAACATATGCTTCTCGCTGTATCGAAAATGAAATTTTAATGCACTTGCGTGCTACCAAAAAGCTAAATGCAGAAGTATACTTAAATGAACCTATTGGAAAAGATAAAGATGATAATGTTGTTACTTTGGAAGAAGTTTTAGAAAATAATGAAAGAAATATTGAAGATGAAGTAGATATCAAAATAAAAATTAAACTTTTATATGAAAAAATGAAATCTCTTTTAAAAGATAGAGAACGAACCATTATTGAATTACGCTTTGGTTTAGATGGACATAAACCAAAAACGCAACATGAAATTGCCAAAATGATGGGTATCTCTCGTTCTTATGTATCTCGTATTGAAACAAAAGCCATTGGAAAACTAGCAAAAGAAATCAAAGAATAAAACCGCAAAAAATGCTAGACCTTTTCTCTACTTTTTAATATTTACTATATTAATTTAAGGTCTAGCAAAAAACATATCAGATTCGTTTTATTTCTTTCTTCTCAATATCCAATTTTCCTCACAAGGAATTGGTAACTTCATCATTACTTTTTGACCTTTCACACCTGGACTAATTTCAGAAATTTCTTCTTTGGTATCTACATCCCATAGTTTTTCTATTTTAAAACAATATGGCTCTATTTTATGTGGAATAATAATTTCCATTTCATCTCCCACTTGTAATTTATTTTTAATTTCTATAATAGATTTATCATTTTCTTGATAAGTGATAACTTTTCCTCCAAACTCGTAATCTTCATTATATTGTCTTCCAGAATAATCTTGAATATCTTTATTTTTTCTATCATTAAAATAAAAAGTAGTTAATGCTCTTGTCTTTACTTTTTCTATTTCTTTTAAATACTTTGTATAATCATAATGTTCAGGGTCTTTTTCATAATCATCTATTGCATTTCTATAAGCATTAATAATACTTGCTAAATAATATTCTGTTTTCAATCTTCCTTCTATTTTTACACTATCTATTCCCATATCAATAATTTCAGGAATTTCTTTGATTAAACACAAATCTTTAGAAGAAAAAATACTGGTTCCATATTCATTAGTTTCTATTGGCATTAATTGTCCTGGATTATTTTTTTCTTCTGCATATAAGTTATATGACCACCTACAACTTTGTGCACAATCACCTAAATTAGCACTTCTACAAGATAGAAAATCACTTAAAAAACACCTTCCTGAAAATGCAAAACAAATTGCTCCATGTATAAAAGTTTCCACTTCTAAATCTTTTGGCTTATTTTCCATAATATATTTTAGTTGTTCTTTATTCATTTCTCTTGCCATAATTACTCTTTTTGCACCTAATTTGTGCCAAAACAAAGCATCATGCAAACTTACCACATTTGCTTGTGTGCTTACATGTATATCTACATTAGGAGCATATTTTTTTAATACTTCAATAACTCCCCCATCTGCTGCAATAATACCATCTGGTTTTAATCCATTTAGCAACTTTGCCATTTCTATAATTTCATCATATTTTTCGTCAAAGGCAAATATATTTAATGTCACATGTACTCTCTTTCCGATACTATGTGCATATCGAATGGTGTTTACTAAATCTTCGTTTTGCATATCAGCTCTTGTCCTCAAAGATAATGATGATGTTCCACAATATACAGCATCTGCTCCATATAAAAATGCTGTTTTGGCTTTTTCAAATGACCCAGCTGGTGCTAATAATTCTATTTTTTTCATTTTTCTTCATTCCTTATTTTTCAAATTAACTAGAATAATTATAGCTTTTTTAAGTTTTTATGTCAATGTATTTTGTTATATATTGCACATTTTACTAATTTATGCTATTATAACTATGTAACAATCTTATTATTTTTACTCGTTATGCTAAAGAAAGGAGTGCCAAAGAATATGAATGAAAAATCTAATTTATTTAAATCATCATTATCATTTCCTGTATTTGAACCATATAATACAGCCATATTCAATTTATTACATACTCCAGAATATAGAAATTATACAGATGTAGTCTTATCTTCTCTAGGTTTAGAAATAGAAAAGTATTTAAAACCTGAAGATTTCACTTTAAAATACAGATATAAGTCTAAAAAAAGTTTCTTTCAGAATTTATCTCAAGATTCAAAAATTGTTGATGAACAATTTTCTTCTGATTATAATAAATTTATACCTTATGATGTAATTGGAATGAGATTAGTTATAAAAAATGTCCCTGAAGATTTTCAAATCAGTAATGAATTTATAGAAAATTCTAAAAAGAAACTTAAATCTGTTAAACAAAAATTATATGAATTAAAAACATTACCACATGATGCAAATGACGAAGCTTCGGATAAGCAGATTTCTGCTAAATATAAACAATTGGATAGTCAAATTCATTACTTAATGAATTGTATAGATTTTAAAAAAATACTATCTCAAAGAAATTTAATACAACATGATATAAAAACAATAAACAAAAATTTAGCCAACAATCCTAATGATATATCTCTACTAAATGAAAAATATACTGCACATAATTTATTGGGTAATCTAAATAATACTCTTTGTATGATAGTAGGAGAATATATAATTACTGATGTTTTCGAAAATGCAGAACATATTAATGAATTAGGACTTAATTTAAATCCTGAAAGGCAAAAATACTTTTATGATGATACTGGATATAACTCTATCCACTTTTGTTTAGAAAGTTCGAAAATGCCAAATTGGATTTGTGAATTACAAGATAGGTCATCTTTAGTTGAATATTTATCAAAATACGGTGCTTCTTCAACTCATGACCAATTACCAGGGAAAAAGAGAAGATTGATTCCTTTACCAAAAAAAACTAACTCTACTGATGTTCATAATTATATTGATAAAATTAAATATGTTTTACCTTTATATACAAAATATATTTCTAATGGTTTTATTCAGCAATATACTAAGAAACAGAATGTAGAACATTATTATAAAAAATTATTTTCAGAAAATAAAAGTTATGCAAATGAAGCAGAAGAACTTTTATATACAAAACCATCTATTACTTATTTACCTAAATTAATTCAAGATTCAGAAAAAAGTAAATAAAAAATTTATTTTATTATGACAGACATAATACCCATCCTTTTCTTTTATGTGAATTTGTGGTATAATAGTATTAGTTAACATTTAGCATAAAAAATTAAAGAAAGGAGGACATATTATGTCCGCTACAAGAAAAACAACACAAAAATTTAAGAGCTTTCAAATTATACATGATGAATACCAAAAAGCTCTTGCAGAATCCAATGATATCATGGATATCGTTTCAAATTTCCGGAAACGAATAGAAAAACCTGAGATTATCTCTCAAATTCCGGAAAAAGAAAAGCAATCCTTCTTCATCTTTCGTTCTTATATCAAAAATTGCTATTATGAACGAAAAGCGACATTTCAATTAACAAATTTAACAAACGATGTGTTGACAGTTATTCTGTACATCATTTTGTATTACAATGACACCAACACCATCAAAGTTGATATGAATGTAAATTCAAGAAGGAAGTCTTTAAAAAGAGATTTTGCAAAAATGCTTAGAAAAGCATTTAACTCTTCCGATTCCTCAGATGAGTGGGGTGTAAAAGACCGATTTGGTTTACGTGGAATTCTTTTAAACAGAAATTTATCTGAAGAGGAAAATATTAAACTTCTACTAAAAATTACCAATTTAATCTTAGGAATATTAACAAATACCTCCGAAGAATTCCAAAAATTTGAGAAATGGGCAAAAAATAATGTTTTGATTGATGACTTTACAAAGTTAAGATTAAAGCAAACTCTTTCCTTACCATTTCAAGTTGACAGATTTAAAGATTTTGTAAATAACCCAAAGTCAAATAATTATCAATCATTGCATTTTAATTTGATGTTACCTCATTATTCCCCTATTTGTCCAGGAGCTATATTGGATTTTCAATTTCGGAATTATCAAATGCACAAAGACGCAGAGCATGGTTCTGCTTCACATCAGGGCTATGAAGAAGGAACAAAAGAATTCACAGATATATTTGAAGTTGATGATTTTTCACAACTTCATATCGTCGGATTCGATATGACGGAAGATTTAGATGGCATTAACAAGTCTAAAGACATAGCTAATCGACGGATTTCTTCCAACTTAGTAAAATAAAAATTTCCCCCTTTGCAAAGCTATTTTGCAAAGGGGGTTTTCCTTCATTAACTAAATTTCATTTTACTGATTGCAAGCCCATCTCCTACCTCTAAAATTTCTGTTTCCAAATTAGGATTTTCGCTAACTTCTTTAATATATTCCCTTAAATTTCTAACAGCTGTACGTTGTTTATGTTTATTATAATCACTCATAACATAACCTTTATACAAAATATTATCTGCAAAAATAATACCATCTGATTTTAACATTCGCATTGATTCCTTCAAGAAAAATGGATATTTTCCTTTTGCAGCATCAATAAAAACCACATCATATTTTTCATCTAAAGTAGGCAAAATCTCAACTGCATCTCCTTCATAAATATGAATTTTCTCTTCTACTCCTACTCTTTTGATATTTTCTTTTGCTTCCTTTACTCTTTCTATATCTCTTTCGATAGTATCAATCATACCATCTTCTGCTAAAAATTCTGTAAAGCATATAGCAGAATATCCTACTGCTGTTCCGATTTCCAAAATTCTTTGTGGTTTTTTAGTTATCAAATATTTTTCCATTACTTCCAAAGTATCATCCATGATAATAGGAATATTCTCTTTTAATGCTTTTTCTTTTATTTTTTCTAGTTCTTTCTTATTCACTTCATTTTCATTCCTTTTTATTTAACTATTTTCATAATTGAATTTATCTATATCTTTATAAAATTATGTTTAATTTGACATAATTTTACTATTGTATTATAATATAATTAGATACAAAAATTTGTTTTTTTAAAAAAGGAGGATATACGTATGAGCAAATATGTATACGCAGAGAGTTTTAAATTCATAACCGGAGATGGAAACATTAAAATTTTTCGGAATCCCGTTCTTGCAAAAGAATGTTTACAATCTCTGTCTCTTCAATTGATTTTGAAACCATTAACACTCCATCCTTACCTTAGGTCTTCCAATGAAGACCTTGAGGTATGTTCCTCCAGACTTGTAAGTTTAGAGGAAAAAGACGGTTTCTGGGAAGCCCAGAGCGTCACAGGAACCATCTACCGGCTAATAACCGAGTAGATAAAATAGGTTTCTTGCACCCCAAATGCAAGGAACCTATATTTTATTTATTTTCTATTTGCTCTTTCTCTTTCTTTACTATCCAAAATTTTCTTTCTCAATCTAATAGATTTTGGTGTTACTTCTACTAATTCATCATCTTGAATAAATTCAATTGCTTTTTCTAAAGACATTTGAATTGGTGGAACTAAACGTAAAGCATCATCTGAACCAGAAGCTCTTGTATTTGTTAAATGTTTTTCCTTACATACATTAATTGCTAAATCTTCTCCTCTAGAATTTAATCCAACAATCATACCTTCATATACATCTACACCAGGTCCAATAAATAATTCACCTTTATCTTGTGCATTATATAATCCATATGTAACAGATTTTCCAGGTTCAAAAGCAACAATAGTTCCTCTTACTCTAGCTTGAATATCTCCTTTATATGGCTCATAAGAATCAAAAATATGATTCATAGTTCCTTCTCCTTTTGTATCTGTTAAAAATTCTGTACGATATCCAATCAATCCTCTAGCTGGTATTTTAAATTCGATTTTAGTATGTCCTGCTTCTGCTGGTTCCATATTTACCATTTCTGCTTTTCTTCTACCTAATTTTTCAATAACATTTCCAACACAGTCATCAGGTACATTTACAACTAATAATTCAATTGGCTCACATTTAACACCATCAATATCTTTAAATATAACTTTTGGTCTAGATACTAAAAGTTCAAAACCTTCTCTTCTCATTGTTTCGATTAATACTGATAAGTGAAGTTCCCCTCTTCCTGAAACTTCAAATGCATCTGGGGAATCAGTTTCTTTTACTCTTAAAGATACATTTCTTTCTAATTCTTTAAATAATCTATCACGAATATGTCTAGAAGTAATAAATTGCCCTTCTTTTCCTGCAAATGGTCCATTATTTACACTAAATGTCATAGAAACTGTAGGTTCATCAATATCCACAAATGGTATTTTTTCTGGATGATTAAAGTCACAAATTGTATCTCCAATATTAATATCATTAAGTCCTGCTAATTCTATAATATCTCCTGCTTTTCCCTCTTCTACTTCTACTTTATTTAATCCAACATGTGTATATACTTTTGCAATTCTTCCTTGTGTTATTTTATCTTCTTTTCCACAAATAGCAACAGGCATTCCAGTTTTAATAGAACCTCTTTCTACTCTTCCTACAGCAATTCTTCCTACATAATCGTCATAATCAATATTAGAAACTAGCATTTGTGCTGGCCCTTCTTCATCACATTTAGGTGCTTCAATGGTATTAACAATAGTTTCAAATAAACAATTCAAATTGTCTGTTTCTTCTGACAAATCCATTTTTGCAATTCCATTTTTTGCTGATGCATAAACAACTGGAAAATCTAATTGTTCATCACTTGCATCTAATTCGATAAACAATTCTATTACTTGGTCTACTACTTTTTCTGGTGTAGCTCCTGGTCTATCTATTTTATTAATAACTACAATTGGTTTTAATCCTAATGCTAAAGATTTTTTTAAAACTTCTCTTGTTTGTGGCATAGCACCTTCAAAAGCATCTACTAAAAGTAAAACTCCATCTACTGTTTTTAAAACTCTTTCTACTTCTCCTCCAAAGTCAGCATGTCCAGGTGTATCTACAATATTAATTTTAATATCATGATACATAACAGATGTATTTTTAGATAAAATAGTAATTCCTCTTTCTTTTTCTAAGTCATTGGAATCCATAATTCTTTCTGCTACTTGCTCATTTTCTCTAAATACATGGCTTTGTTTAAGCATTGCATCAACTAAAGTTGTTTTTCCATGGTCTACGTGTGCGATTATTGCTATATTTCTAATATTTTTATTATTCATTTTTATTACCCCTTCTACTAAAGCTTTTTATCATTGAAAGTTGCCAAAAGCTTTATCTTTTGGCAATTTACTAACTTTAAAATTATACACCTTTTTACTTATTTTGTCAAACTTATAATGTTTTCCATAATTTCATTTGTAATTTTGTCTAATACCTCTTTATCTTTGCTACCTTTGTATTGGCTATAATCTAAAGGTTTTCCATATGTAATAGTAATCTTATGATTTTCTTTTGTACCACCTTTAATTCCACAAGGTACAACTTTAGCTCCGCTTCTTACTGCAAAAAAAGCTACTCCATCTTTTACTTTTTCTCCTTTTTCTAGTCCATTTCTAGTTCCTTCTGGGAATAAAGCAATACACTTTCCTTCTTTTAAATCTTTTAAAGACTGTTTTATAGCAAACAAATCTTTTTCATCTCTTTTAACAGGAATTGCTTCAAATGCCCACCCTAAAAAAGCTAAAAATTTATTTTTATAAAGTTCTTCTTTTGCTAAAAACTTCAAATCTCTTTTGGCTGTAACAACCATTAAAGGTGGGTCTAAATAAGACCTATGATTTCCACAAAAAATAAGGGCTCCTTCTTTTGGAATATTTTCTAATCCCTTAATTTCAGCTCCATAAAAAATTTTAAACCAAATATAAATAGCTCCTCTTACAATCCATTTTATTATTTCTTTAATTGCTTTTTTCATTTTCACAAACTCCTCATTTACTATTAATTTGTATCTCAATAGTTATATATTAATATTTTGCAGACAAGACACCGTTTGATGATATCTGTTATTTTTTCTACTACTTCTTCTATCGACAAATTTGTAGAATCTAAATAAATAGCATCATCTGCTTGTTTCAATGGTGCAATTTCTCTATTAGAATCTCTTTTATCTCTATCTATAATATTTTGTAATACTTCTTTATAGGATGAATCAATTCCTTTTTCTTGATTTTGTTTTAATCTTCTTTTTGCTCTTTCTTCTGGAGATGCATCTAAATATATTTTCACATCAGCATCAGGAAATACTACTGTTCCAATATCTCTGCCTTCCATCACTACATTTTTTCCTTCTGCAATTTTTCTTTGCACTTCTAATAATTTATCTCTTACTATTTTAATAACAGCAATCGGAGATACCAATGCATTTACATCATTTTCTCTAATTCTATTAGTTACTATTTCACCATTTAATAAAATAGTTCCATCTGGTTTCATATTAATATCAATATGGTCTAAAAGTTCTCTTATTTTATCTTCCTCTTCTTTTTTTATATCTCTTTGAAGCATTGCTAACGCAATACAACGAAAAGTAGCTCCTGTATCTATATTAATAAATCCTAACTTTTCAGATATCAACTTAGCAACTGTTCCTTTTCCACTTCCTGCTGGTCCATCAATCGCAACTACAAATGACATTTTAATTACTCCTTACTACTTTTTTAATTATTTGGTACATACATATTTTTAGCCACTACATCTAATTCAACCACATTCATTGCTGTTAATTTTTCAATTTCTTTCCTTGCTTTTTCTTTAAAAGTTCTTATTCCATCTACTACATTATATCCATACATAATGGTAACCTCTAGATATAATTTAGCTCCATCTCCATAATTTTCTACTCTTGTTTTTAAAATTTTATAAATTGCTGGTGTTTGCGTTGCTAAATATTCTAAGATTTGTCTAAATACTAAATCTGAAATTGTAAAATTTCCTAGATAACTAAAAGTAGGTCTTATAATAGATTTTTCTGAAATATATGGTTTTTGTCCTTTTCCTTTTGATTTAAATATTTGCAATGGGTCTAATAAATATCCTGAAAAATCTTTTTTGATTTGAAAAGTTGGTACTGGAATTACATGTTTTCCTTCTGTTACTCTAATTCTCCTTGCAGTTTCCATTTCCTGTTCTGTTGCAACATCTGTAATATATACTGTTTCTGATATTTCTGGTAATCCTAAATTTTCTGCAATCTTTTGCACCATTCCATCTGATGTACCTAATATTAGTATACTTTCTGGATTGTATCTCTTTATAGCCTTTATAATTTCTTCCTTTTCTTTTTCTTCATAAAATAATGCATGTTTTACTGTTGCAACTTTTGTAGAAGCTTTTTTTGCAGATTCCCCTGCTACAACTTCATTATCTTTTATAAGTAAGCCGTCATCTATAATAAAATGTGTATTTTTTTCTCCTGCTACCATTTGAGCTCGATAGCTTTTCCCTGTTCCTGATGGTCCTACAAAAGCATATACTTTCATTTTATTTCCAAATATTTCTTTTAGTAACATTTGTTTTTCTCCTTTTTTATTCCAATTCTAGTACATTTGTATCTATTGTTCGTAATTTTCAAAGCTTAAAACTGGATAAGTAAATTCCTTTCCTCCATCTGTAAATGTACTACTTGGAGTATGGTCTTTTGATATTTCATTAGAACCTTTTAAAAAATATTGATATTTATAAGCTCCATTAAGTGTTCCATTTCCAATAATAACAGGATCATCCCATGTTGCATCAATAGCATACCATTTTCCATCAACTTGTACATAATTCCAAGCATGATTTTCTGTCTGCCCTTCAGAATTTGTTCCTTTTCCTATTACAATAGTACATGGTATATCAAGACTATCTAATAAATATTTCATACTTCTTGCATAACCTTCGCAAACGCAAAGTTTTTCTACTAATGCACCATAAATATTATAAATATAAGGTCTAGATAGACTGGAATCATAACTAATTGTATCAACTAAATAATCATGAACCATTTTTATATCTTGGTAGGTATTTCCTGTTGCATTTTGTAATATTTGATTTCTTACTTGTTCTATTTGTGCTATAGCGCTTTCTACTTGCTCTTTAGAGGTAAATTCATCTGTTAAATAATTTGCTTCACTTCCGCTATTAATATAAACACGATAAGTTACAGAATTTCCTCTTGTAGTAGTTTCTATATTAAGAAACATTTTATTAGGACTTAAATAAAATACTTCTGGATTATCATAAGTATATGCCTCAATAGCTGATTGATAATATTTTCCTAATAGCTCTTGTCCGTTTTCTTGTGACAATAAAGTAGAAAAACTATCTCCTAATTCGATTTGTTTTGTTCCAGATTTCATTTCTTCTTTATTGGTTTCAAATGCTTTATAAATGGTTTTTGAATATTCTTCTAATTGATTATAAAAATGTTTATTCACATTCACATTACTATAATCTACATTTGTATTTGCATCTGGTGTTTGTGTCAGTTTATCTAATGGATTTTCTACAATTTTCGGAACTTCAATATTATCTTCTAATGTTTTATTTTGACTTGCAACATAATTTTCGTTTTCTTCCCATTGCATTGGTTCTGTTGCTGTTTCTATATTGAATTGTTTAGTAATTTCTTCAAATGCGATTATTCCGAAAATAATAAGAACTCCAATAATTCCTAAAATAACAAATGCTATAATAACTGTTGTAAGTTTATCTCTCATTATTTTTTTGTATGATATATTTATAACTTAAATACATCACACACTCCTTCCTTCATTTTTCCATGCTCTAATTATAACATTTTCTTGTTATAAAAACTAGTATTTTTTATAAAAAGCAGTCTTTATTTAAATGGTAATTTTTTGAATTTGTCCCCTGTTTTCGACAAACTTTTTATTTTTTTGTGTTATAATAAACTTCTAGACCGCAAAAGACAAAGAAAAGAGGTGTTATTTTGGAAAAATTAGGTACAATTACTGTATCTGTCTATAAAAATGCAGAAAACGTTACCGATTTTTGTATCGAAACAGATAATGACAATGTTTTACCTGTTTCTTATGTTATTGAAGATACTTTAAAACTTTATTAGACTAACTTTTTTGTTAGTCTTTAAATTTATCTTTTAAAAATAAGAACCTGACCTAACACATCAATCACAAATTATAGAACTTTTCAATATATAACTATATTTCCATAATAATTGGTATTATCATAGGATTTCTCTTTGTTTTCATAAAAATATAATCTCTTAAATTCTCACGAGTAACAGATTTAATAGTACCCCAATCACGAATTCCTCTTTGTTCACATTTTTTTATTTCATGCCTTACAACAGATTTTACATCATCCATTAAATTCTCAGATTCTCTTACATATACAAATCCTCTAGAAATAACATCAGGTCCTGCAACGACTTCTCCGGTAGAAGAATCCATTGTTAATACAATTATAATTAATCCGTCTTGTGATAAATGTTGTCTATCTCTTAAAACAATATTTCCTACATCTCCAACACCTAATCCATCTACTAAGATTCTTCCTGATGGTACTGTTCCTGTAAACTGAGCTTGTTCTTCATCTATTTCTAAAATTCTACCATTAGACATCATAATAATATTATCTTTATCTATTCCCATACTTTGAGCTGTTTCACTATGTGCAATTAATTGTCTGTATTCTCCGTGAACTGGAATAAAATATTTTGGTTTTGCTAAAGCAATAATCAATTTTTGCTCTTCTTGACAAGCATGTCCTGAAACATGAATAGCTTCTAAAGAACTGTATACAACTTCTGCTCCGATTTGCATTAAGTCATCAATAACTTTAGATACAAATTTTTCATTTCCTGGAATTGGAGTTGCAGATATAATTACTAAATCATTTGGTGTAATTTTTACTTTTCTATGATCTCCTGCAGCCATTCTAGTTAGTGCTGACATTGGTTCACCTTGGCTTCCAGTTGTAATAATGACTAACTGCTCATCTGTATAATTATTTATCATATCAATATCAATAAATATGTCTTTTGGACATTCTATATATCCTAACTCTCTTGCTGTTTCTATCATATTTATCATACTTCTACCACATACTGCAATTTTTCTATGATATTTAATAGCAGAATTTACAATTTGTTGTACACGGTGTACATTAGACGCAAATGTTGCAACTACAATCCTTTTAGTACAATGTAAAAACAGCTTATCAAAAACTTCTCCTACAGAACTCTCTGACATTGTAAATCCTTTTCTCTCCGCATTTGTACTATCTGACATTAGTGCTAAAATTCCTTGATTTCCAAGTTCTGCAATTCTTCCAAAGTTCATCAACTTTCCATCTATAGGTGTATAATCTACTTTAAAATCTCCTGTATGAAGTACTGTTCCTGCTGGTGTTGTAATAGCTAACATAACAGAGTCTGGTATGCTATGTGAACTTCTAATAAATTCTACTGTAAAATTTTTTCCTAGTTTTATTGTTTGACCTTGCATAACTTCATTCAATTCTGTGCTTTTTAAAAGATGATGCTCTTCTAATTTATTTCTAATCAATCCTGAAGCTAATCTAGTCGCATAAATTGGAATGTTAATTTTTTTCAATAAATATGGCACTGCTCCAATGTGATCTTCGTGTCCATGTGTAATAACAAGACCTTTTATTTTTTCTACATTTTTTTCTAAGTAACTAATATCTGGTATTACCAAATCTATTCCTAACATATCATCTTCTGGAAAAGATAATCCGCAATCTACTACTATTATTTCATTTTCATACTCAAATACAGTAATGTTTTTCCCGATTTCATGTAAACCTCCTAATGGTATTATCTTTAATTTTGATTTTTTAAAAATAGAAGATTTGTCTTTTACTTTTGTTGTTTGTTTAGTAGTCCTATTAGTTCTTGAACTTCTAGTTCTAGTATTTTTTGCTAAATTCTCAGTTTCTTTTTTTTCTAATAAACTAGGTTTTTCTTCTTCTTTAAATGTCTTTTCTTTTTTAGTTGCTACTCTTCTTTGATATGGTTTTCTAGTAGTCCTTTTGCTTTTTCCTCCTTCTTTTGTTATATTTTGTAAGTTTTCGCTATTGTTTTTTAAGTTTTCTTCTGTCATAAATTCTCCTCTCTTTTCTTTATATTTTTTATTTCTAAAAACCTTTTTTTCAATGCTAAAAAAATTAGTTTACTTTCTAAACTAATCTTGACCAATATGTAATATAAAGTTTATTGAAACATGAGTTTTTTCTCTCTTTTACTCATTATTTATAAACTTTTTCTATTAATTCCGATCAATCTTATTTTTTCCCGTTCTCTCTTTTTTCATACATCTTTTTTATTTTTAGGTTTTTATATATAAAATCTCTTTTTTAGCATTTTTTGCTAATCACTGTTTTGTATTATACTATAATTTTAAAAAATTGTCAAATATATTATGTACACTTCGCTTTTTCATAAAAAGTCAATTTAATTGAAAATTTTAAAAAAACAAGCAGACACTATAGCTTAAAGTAAAGAAGGAAATTAAAAATCCTTAATTTCCTTCTTTAATAAATTACTATAACACATTCTTGTAGTCATATAACTCATTATGAATTAGTTTTACATTTTTTACTATATTTACTATTCCCATTAAAAACTCCTATATCAAACTTTTCCCAGAAGTCCAAAGGACCTTCTGGGAGTTTGAACCTCTACTTAATTTGTTATCTGTCCATACTCTAAATCTTCCCCTGAATAACTATTAGGTATTGAAGTAGTCCATCTTTCTTCTGTTCCACTCTCATTTATGGTTAAATCATTTACATGAGGTTTACTATATTTTCAATTTTATTTCTATTATTATTCATTTATACCATTGCGAGGAACGAAGTAAGTAAGCCTGAGGAACTTCCCCTCAAGCTCCTCTCAGAACCGTGCTTGACAGTCTCCCATCACACGGCTCCCAGTTATCTTGCCGTTGGTGTTGCTCCAAACTTCCAGTGTGCAAATATATTTGAGTTTTCTTTTGCTATTTTATCTAACCATTTTGTAGCTCTTTTCCTAGAATTCTTATTTCTATACTTTCTTCTTACCCATTTAATTAAACATCTATTTATGTATCTTAGTATATTGTATATAGCTGTTTTATAATATTGTGAGTAATAGTTTATCCATCCCTGTATTTGTGGATTTATTTTCTCTCCTATTTCTTTGAGATTTTTGCTCGTTTTATCTTGTAATCTCCAACCTCTGATTATTTTCCTTATTTCTTTTTGCGCTTTATCGCTCATTGCTGGTAGGAAACTTACAAATAACTCTCCTGTTTTCTTTCTTGCAATTCTTTTCCTAAATGTATATCCTAGAAAGTCAAATGATGTATTCTCATAATTTCCTTTTCTATTATCATCTTGGCAATATACTATCTTAGTTTTATCCAAATTTAATTCTAAACCAAATAATTTAAATCTTTTATCTAAAACTTTAATTATATATTTTGCTTGTTTAATTGATACACAATTTAAAGCTCCATCATCTGCATATCTTACCCATGGTATATTAGGAAACTCTTTGCTCATAAAATCATCAAATACATAGTGCATGAATAAATTTGCTAATACTGGACTTATTACTCCTCCTTGTGGTGTTCCTGCTGGTCTTTCAACTATTGTTCCATCTTGCATTTTAAATGGTGTTTTTAGCCATCTTTCTATGTACAGAACTATCCATTGCTCATTCGTATGTCTTTTGACCATTTCAATTAGATAATCGTGTCTTATATTATCAAATAGTCCTTTGATATCAAAATCAACTACCCAATCTTTTCTCCAACATCTTTCTCGTAATACTCCTATTGCTTGTATTGCTGATTTATTTGGTCTATATCCATATGAATCTTCATGAAATATTTTCTCTACATTTGGCTCGAGATATATCTTTACTACCATTTGTGCTATTCTTGTCCTCAACCGTTGGTATACCTAAAATTCTAGTTCCACCATTTTTCTTTGGTATTGCTACCGCTTTTACTGGTTTTGGAAAATATGTTCCTGATGACATTCTGTTCCATATTTTGTATAGATTATTTTTCAAATCTAATTCAAAATCTGATATACTTTGTTCATCTATCCCATATGTTCCTTTATTAGCTTTTACTCTCTCAAATGCTATTTTAACTGCTTGTTTTGCAATTTCGAACGGTTTTGTTTCCTTCCATAAGTTCCTCCTATTTCTAGTTGACTTATTTATACAAACTGATAACTCCAAGCCCTTTGCTCCATTCCCATTACAAGAACTTCTTCACTACTACGGCTTGGTCTGCCCCTATGACTACATTAGTACTCTTATCTTGTAGTTTCTGCTACTTGATATACTCCCTTAACATTAGCCCGTAGGTTCTCATGTTCCGTATAAATGCCCATATTATGTTCATGCCACCTTTGTACCGTCCACCATCTAACCAGTAATCAGGTTTCCGCTAGACTTTGTCTCAAAGCAAATCGCCATACTTTGATTTTGATGAAGTCTTGTACTTTTCGATACTTTCGTAAGTGGTTCATTTGGTCTTTCATCTCCATAATACACACCTGACAACTCCTGTTGCCTTTTCTCTAATGCTCAATACCATATCTTTTGAATACAGCACCTTAGAGTGGTTTGCAGGCTTCACCTGAATGACGCCTGCGGTAGGTCTGCTACCATCATTTATACAGTTACAAAAGTCTTTCGACTTTTTCGTGACACACGCAATTTAGTACATATCAATATTATTTTAAATTACAAGGTTTCGGAATGATTTTTTCTAATTTATATAATTTAAATGCTGTTTTATTTTCTAATAATTATTTTATTCTTAAGATTAACAGTTTTCTCTACTATTTAATTTTTATCTATAAATATCTA